>CAYLSF010000027.1:0-19153 GCA_964385675.1 uncultured Saprospiraceae bacterium | reverse complement strand
TTCCGAATGTATTCTGTTAATAACTTCCGTGCAAACGGCTCGTCTTCTACTATGATGCAATTCACCTTATTTGAATTACGAATTAGGAATTACGAATTGACCGAATATTCGTAATTCCTAATGCTCAATTTTTAATTTTTAATTTTTAATTCAATATCGTATGTATTAGGAGTGTCTTGAATATCCAATTGATATTGGTTGGGATAACTCAATTCTAGTCGGCGTTTTACGTTTTGTAAGCCAATACCCGATTTTTCTGTTACCGTCCGACTATCTTTTGGTATTTTGCTATTGGAAACGGTATAAGTAATATCTTGTTCCTTAATAACTAAATTTGCTTTTATCCATGCCTCTTTTTGGCTATTGCTAATGCCATGTTTAAAGGCATTTTCCAAAAAGGTAATCAGAATTAGTGGAGCAATTCTAACATTTTCGACTTTACCTTCTACCTCAAAATCAATTGGAATATGCGCTTCCAACCTCAATTTTTCTAAGCTAATATAGTTTTCCAAATATTCAATTTCTTTACTCAACGGGACACGCTGATGATTGCTTTCATAAATCATATACCGCATCATTTGAGACAATTTAGCTATAACTTCTGTGGTATTTGGAGAATTGGTAAACGCCAAATAATATAGATTATTCAAGGTATTGAATAGAAAATGTGGATTAATTTGAGCTTTTAGGAATCGAAGTTCGGCAGTTAAGTTGTCGTTTTGTAACTGTTTTCGGGTCGCTTCCAGTTCAAACCAATCCTCTACAAAGCGTAATACGCCTACAAAGGAAACCAAGAAAAAGGTATTAAATGTAACTAAAACAGCGAATTTTGTCCGATAGGGCCATTCTTTTTCGTATGTAAATCCATCTATTAGATATTGTTTACCATGTAAAACACCATAACTTAATAAGGCAAATAAAGGTAAAAACTCCAATAAATATCGCCAGAGGTTGCGCTGCTTGATAAAACGAGGTAAGAATACAAAGTAATTCAGATAGCAGATAGAGGTCATACAAAAGATATGAAAAGAAAAGTCCTGAAAGACTCTATCCCAGTCAGGTTCTCTTCCTCCTCTCGGATGGCTAATCTGATAGAAAAAGAAAAAGCTATACACTACCCAAAAGGCAAGATGCAATAACCACTTTCTATTTTTATGGACAAAGGTCATGACGTAGCGAGTTGCGGGTTGCGAGTTAGGAGTTCACTTCTCCATAACTCAAAGTTCATTCTAACAAATAACGCTATAAATCGGGATTTTTTGATGATTTATATGGATTGTTAGATAGTTTCTTGTAGTTATTCTATGGTTTCGGTGGTTTTTTCGATGGTTAATGACAACTTAAACTTTAATTATAATCAGCCAAATTCAATAAAAAAAGGCAAAAATGGCTAACTATAAAAAAAACTATAACTAGCCAAATTTGATAAAAAACCTTAAAAATGGCTAATTATAATTTAACAAACCTAAAATTAGAAGCACTTAACCTCAATCGATAAAATCCCGAATTGCCGATTAAAATAGGGGAAGTATATATTTTCATGTACAAAGTTTAAACATTGATGAATCTTTGTAGTTCTGAAACGATAGTGTCCTTAATTTATAAAGTATAAGGCTTTGGAAAATTTTATGGTAGTCAAAACTATTTGTGAGTATGTTAAACTTGGTGTATTGTTATCTGTTGTTCGTTATCTGTTATTTTGAATGATAAAACAGACAACAGACAACTAATAACTACGTCGAAAGAGACATATTGATTTTAAGGTTAGTCGATGACTTTAAAATTTATCAAAGCAATTAAAATTCTAAATCAAAAAATCTATGATGAAGCAGTACATATTAGCTGTCCTATGTTTATGCACCTTACTTCAACCTATTCTAGGGCAAAATAATAAAGGAATTGGTCGGATATATGGAACAGTCCTAGACTCAGAGACAAAAGATCCTGTAGAATTTGCAACAGTCTCCTTGTTGGATCAAGAAACAAATACGCCCGTCAGTGGTGCAGTAGCCGATGAAAAAGGTCGATTTTCGATTAATGGATTGACGGATAAAACCTATAAAATGGAAGTATCTTTTATTGGTTACGTCAAGCGAACGGTGAATGACTTGGTGATGAAGAATGAAAAGAATATTGATGTAGGGGATGTTATGATTCAGTCCGCAGGGGTAACGACTGATGAGGTCGTTGTAGAAGGAGAGCGTAGTTTGATAGAAGAAAAGGTGGATAGAACGGTTTATAATGCAGAATTAGATGACTTATCAAGAGGAGGAGATGGTGCAGATGTATTGCGTAAAGTGCCTTTATTATCAGTAGATTTAGAAGGAAATGTCTCTTTGAGAGGTACATCCAATATTCAGGTCTTAATCAATAACAAGCCTTCTACTATTTTAGCGAGTACGGTAGCAGATGCTTTAAAAATGATTCCAGCAGAACAAATCAAAAAAGTAGAAGTCATTACTTCTCCATCTGCAAAATATGACGCCGAGGGTGCAGGGGGAATTATTAATATTATTACAAAGAAAAATAACCTAGAAGGATATTATTTGAATGTCAACTTAGCGGCAGGACTTCGAGGATCAAACTTGGGTTTAAATGGTAGTTTGCGCAAAGGACGTTTTGGAATGACACTCGGTGGCTTTGGGCGTGCTTATTATTTTGATGCAGAAAATGATATTACACAAACCACCATCGTAGATGGCATTACCAATCAATCTTTCCAACAAGCAGATGCTTCGGATAACGGTGGTTTTGCTCGGTATAATCTGGGGATGGACTACGATATTGATAAGACACAATTCTTGTCAGCAGGGGTTCGCTTTGGGTTACGTAATTTCTCACGAGAGCAATTACAAACCACAGAAATTTTTAGCGATAATGTATTGCAACAAACTTTCTTTAGAAATATTGACGGTAGTAATGCCTCAAATAGTTGGGATGCAAATTTGGATTATTTGAAAAAGTTTGATGATGACAAAGAGTTTAGTATTTCTACGCTTTATACCCGAAATAATATGGATGATGATTTTGTCTCTAACAATTTAGATGCAGAGGAAAACATCGTCAATAGTTTACAAAATGTCAATAATAATATCAATCAAGAATTTACTATACAGTCTGATTTCCAAACGCCAATTCAAGATAATCAAATGTTTGAAGTGGGAGCAAAAGGAATTTTTAGACAAGTAAATAGCGATTACGAATATTTATTTGCTAGTGATGCTAATCTAAATTATGAGATTTCACCATTCCAACCTTCTGGTCAATTGGATTATCAACAAAATGTAACGGCAGGATATGTGTCTTATACTTATTCGACTAAAAGTAAAGTAACGATTAAAGCAGGTGTACGATACGAAAATACCGCTATTGAAGCTGTACAAGATGGTGAAGAAATTGATATTCCAAATTATGACAATTTTGTACCAAGTATCAATATGTCTAAGACGTTTAAAAACTTTGCAACGGTCAAATTAGGATATAACCGTCGTATTCAACGTGCTGGATTACGTCAATTAAATCCAAATGTGAATGTATCGAATAGTCAAGATATTAGTTTTGGTAATCCAAATCTACAGCCACAGTTGACCGATAATTTGGAGCTAGGCTTTAGTAAATTAATTGGTAAAACGTATTTGAATATTTCAACGTACGGTCGAGTATCTAACAATGCTATCAATCAAGTTCGATTTGCTATTGATTCTATCCCTGGGGCAATTGCTACAACTTTTGAAAATATTGGAAGGGAACGAGCATTAGGGATGAATATTTTTGCCAATATCAATATCACTAAAAATTGGAGTATCAACGGTGGAATTCGAGCGAATTATGCCATATTAGAAGGACAAGTTATTGGAACGGATGGTCAGTCTGAAACGGCTAGAAACACAGGGTTGAATTATGGCGGTCGTCTGATGACTCAACTCAAAATGAAAGATGGCTGGAGTATGCAAGCCTTTACTTTTGTACGAGGACCTAGAGTGCAGTTGCAAGGAATTAGAGGCGGATTTGGTGTCTATGCCATTGGTATCAATAAAGATTTCAAAAATAAGAAAGGTAGCTTTGGTATTGCGTTTGAAAACTTCGCACAACGAGGATGGAATAACCGCACCGAGTTGATTACGCCACAATTGACACAAATTAATAATAACTTGATGTTAAATCGTAGTGTTCGTATTAATTTCCGTTACCAACTGGGTAAAATGGATTTCCGTATGCGTCGCAAAACGAAGTCCGTTAGAAATGATGACGTAATGGGAGGAGATAGTGGAATGGGCGGAGGTTCTACACAAGGTAGTGGTGGACAACCTCGTTCTTCTCGTTCCTCGTCTCGTGGTAGTAGCGGTAAGAAAAAGCCAATCAAAAAAGTAAAACCAACAGATGCTAAAATAGACATCAATGGGAAATGGAAAGGCTCAGTAGAAACACCTAGAGGCACCATGGAGCAAACTTTTACATTTAAGGTAGAAGGTACTGCCCTAACAGGTTCGGTAGAAACCATGATGGGGTCAACGGAATTGAAAAATGGTAAAATTACAGGAAACACCTTTACGTTTGATGTTAGTTTTGGACCTTATACCATTACGCAAACAGGAACTATCTTGGGGCAAGATAAAATTCTATTACAAAATGAAAGAGGTGAAATGAATATCAATCGGGTAAAGTAAAAATTGAAGGACATATATAAATGATAAAAACCGTGTTTCTATTTATAGGAACGCGGTTTTTTAGTGAAAAATAAATTTAGCCGTTATTCGTCTATCGTCAGTCGTCCACTGTTTTTACTTATCTACAATACTGATTAATAGACGCTACGGCATCATCAATTCCACCGGCATAAGCTACTTCCCAATCACTGCAGGCATAACGTTTTTTACCTAGAGCGTGATAACACTCCGCTCGATAATAGTAGGCAAAAGGATAATCTTCTAACATACCTAAGCATTCATTAAAAGCTGAAATCGCTTCACTAAATCGACTTGCTCTATAATAAATCAGTCCTTTTGAATAGAACGCATAAGGATATTTATCTTGAATTTTAATAGCTTCTTTGATGTCTTTTAGTGCTGCTTCCGTTTTTTTATCTTGAGATTTAGCGTGTGCTCGTTCAATGTAAGCCTCAAAGTAGTTTTTATCCAATTTGATGGCAACGTCTAAGTCTGCAATAGCTTGTTTGTACTTTTCCTCTTTCATCTTTGATAAGGCTCGTTGGTAACGGTATCGAGGTTTATTGGGATCGTATTTTATGGCTTTTGTCAAATCTTTTATCGCAAATTCATATTGCTTTCTTTTATGAGCAACTTTTCCTCTACCATAGTAAGCATACGCATCTTTGTAATTTAGACCTATGGCTCGATTAAAATCCAATTCCGCATCATCCAGATAGTTAAATGTCATATAGCACATCCCTCTACCATCATACGCTATTGGATTATCATTTTTGATTTGAATCGCTTCATTGTAATAATTTAAGGCTTTATCAAACTGTCGCATATCATAATACACCAATCCTAACCCACAATACGCCAATGAACTTGCTGTATTGATACCACTAAAAGTAGTTGCCATCATAAAATCCCTAATCGCTCCTTTGTAATCTTTCAGGGCGTGTTTGGCTTGTCCTCGATGCACAAAAATAGAATCCGCATCAAGGTCAATATTAGAGGCTTTATCAAAATCTTTGATGGCTCCCTTAAAGTCTTTTAATTGATGTTTGGTCTTACCTCTTTCATACAAATAAAGCGGTTCATCACCATTAGCAGAAATGAGTTTATCCCACTTTTTAAGGGCTTCAGCGTAGTTATGTTCTTCCATATCTTCCAAAGCAGATTGCTTTAAATGAGCTTCATTAATGGTTTCACAATTGACAAATATTAATACTAAACAAATGGAAATGAGTAATTTTTGCATAATAAGATTGAATTTTTAGTGCTTTCGCCCTAAAATACATTAGATTCTTATTTTATTCAAGTGCAAATTTTTGAATTAACATTAATTTCGCACTGAATACTCGCCTTAAATTATTTCAGTATGATAGAACAATTTATTCAACACCTTCAAAAGTATGTTTCACTGGATGAAAGTGATGTGAATTTGTTACATCAAGTGTTGGTTATTAAACATTATAAAAAGGGAACGCTTTTACTGCCAGAAGGACAAATTGCTAAGGCTTTTTATTATAATTTAGAGGGCTTTGTACGATTATTTTATTTGAAAGATGGCTTAGAAAAAACAGCTTATTTTTATCCAAAAGGAACGTTTATTAGTCCTTATGAAAGTTTTGTACGCCAAACACCCTCCAAACTCAATTTACAAGCTACGGAGCAAACTTCATTGGTTGAAATTACAATAAATGCCGCTGCACAACTATTACAACATTCCCAAAAATTTGACCTTTTAGCTCGAATCGCTATGGAGGATGAACTCATCGTTCATCAGCGAATTATTCAATCTTTATTGACGCTTTCACCTGAGGAGCGTTATGCTAATTTATTAGAAGAAAGTCCTCAAATTTTTCAAAAAGTACCACAGCATTATATCGCTTCTTATATCGGTATAAAACCGGAATCGTTAAGTAGAATTAAAAAACGAATGAAGTAACCTCAAAGTCTTAACTTGGATCAATGCTTTTGATTAAAATTCCCCTTTATTTTGTCCCCAAAACATATTCACTATGAAAAAAGTCTATTTAATATTAGCCATTATCGGGTTCATTTTACCGAATTATTTAGTTTTTTTAGAGTCTGTAGAAACAGGAAATATCATGCTTTATGCTGATATTCCGCATACCTTTCAACAAATGTTTGCTAATCGTATTGCTACTATTTTTATGATTGATTTACTTTGGGCAGTATTGATTTTCTTTTTATGGAGTTATCATGATAGCAAGGTTCATCAAGTAAAAAAGGTGTATTGGGTTTGGTTAAGTACCATGTTATTAGGGTTAGCAGGTGGCTTTCCGCTTTATTTGTATTTTAGGGAGGAGTAAAACGTCATCCCACGTAAAACCGTCATTCCGAATTTATTTCGGAATCTCCCAAGCTGTAAAGACACTAATCGAACCTTTAGGAATAGCGGCTAAGTTTAGTAGTTCGTTCTAATAGCTTGGGAGGTTCCAAATTGAATTTTTAATCCCCACGCCTACGATACATCAACTCCCTAAATTCTTCCCATTGAATTTGATTTTTTAATTCTGTCCATATTTTTAGGAAAGTATGGGCATCTTTGAAGCACTTATTACACCCCTCGATTTGTTGTTCTGGACTATGGTAGGCTATTAGATTATATTGCTTGTTTTTAAATGTTTCTATATAAAGTGTATAACCATCTCGAACAGTTGAACGGTATCCTAACTGAGCTACTTGTGTTTCTAATGTTAGTAATTTTTCTAGGGGGATAGTGCGATAAAAAGAAGCTTTATCTAAGAGTTTTGTTTGTATCAATTGAGCTATATAGGTCGTATCAATTTTATCGCTATACCAATTAATTGTACCGCTATAGGTTCCTTTATAATAATTGACTTTAACTCCATATTTATTACTATAGTCCAAGTCAATGATTTCAATTGGACTAATATAAGCTGGAACATTCCATATCCTTATGCCCTCTTTAAGTTTTGGTAATTCAGGATAATGTTTTTCTAAATTTTTAAATTCATTTACGGAAGATTGTACAAATAAATTTTTTAAGCCATAAAGTCCAAGAAAATAACAAATTGGGTGCTTTGAACGCTTATGTTCGGACAGAGCGTGTAGTTCTTTTTCTTTAGCTACTTTTATAAAATTTTCAAGTTCAACGTTATTCATATTTTGAAGCTCTGACAAAGACATTCCCAATACTTCCTTTTCAAACACTAAAGTATCAGCATGTTCCAATGATACATCCATCTTCTTTAGTAAAGCCGCACAATCTTGATAACATTTGGGGACTTTATAATCTATTGTGTCAGAAACTCCAAATAGGCAGAATATTAAGATTAAGAAACGAAACATGATTTTGATTTGCTACGTCTATGATTGCGTTTTAATAGCTTGGGATGCCGATAGCTATCGGCACTGCTTTCGCAGGAATGACAGTCATTTTATGCTGGTTTAATAGACTGACACAACTCCACCAAAACGCCATTAGCAGACTTAGGATGTATAAAACACACCAATTTATTATCCGCACCACGTTTAGGGGCTTTATTGATTAAGCGAAAACCTTCTGCTTCCAATCGCTTCATCTCCGCTTCAATATCTTCTACTTCAAATGCAATATGATGAATGCCTTCTCCTCTTTTTTCGATAAATTTAGCAATCGCACTTTCAGGCTTTGTCGCTTCTAGTAATTCAATTTTAGTATCGCCAGATTTAAAGAAAGAAGTATTGACACCCTCTGATTCTACCGTCTCAATTTTATAATGTGGCTTTCCTAATAAGGTCGCATATAAATCATTACTAGCAGCTAAGTCTTTTACCGCTATTCCGATATGTTCTACTTTTAGCATCATTGGTATAAGGTTTAATCCCGATAGCTATCGGGAAAGGTTCAAGGTTGTATGTTGAATCTCATACTCTTTTATTTAAAATATGTCCTGTAAAGTTATGACAGATTGACTTAATTTCAAATATTACCTATTACCTATTACCTATTACCTATTACCTATTACCTATTACCTATTACCCTCTCACATCTTTTTTAAAATATTTTGATTCCAAGCAGGAATGCTTGGGGTACTTTGCTTATATTTGCAGTATTAAAAAATAGATAATGAATTTTACAACATTACATCATCGCCATCATTTTTATACTGTTGATTCAACAGATGGCGACGCTATGATGTAATGTTAAATACATAAAACTTGGAAAAGCGATTGTTCATTTGTTGAGCAATCGCTTTTTTAGTTTTAACTGCCTGTTATTTAACTAAACAGATAATGAATAATTGGCAACATAAAATTTACTCAGATTTCATGGAACAGCGACTCAAAATTGCAATTCAAAAAAAGGGACGATTAAGCGATAAGTCCAAAGCATTACTGAAGGAGTGTGGGATTAAAATCAATAATGGCAGAAGCCGATTGATTGCCCCTGCTTCCAATTTTCCAATTGATATTCTTTTCCTTCGAGATGATGATATTCCACAATATGTAGCTGATGGTACGGCAGATTTAGGCATGGTCGGACTCAATGAGGTAGAAGAAAAAGATAAGGATATTCTAATTGCGAAGCGATTAGGCTTTTCAAAATGTCGAATTTCTTTAGCGATTCCAAAGGGAGAAGAATATACCGACATCACCTATTTTCAAGGTAAAAAAATAGCGACGTCTTATCCTGTTATTTTAGAAAAGTGTTTGGCTGCAAAAAATGTAACGGCAGATATTCATGAAATTAGTGGCTCAGTAGAAATTGCACCAGGCATTGGTTTAGCCGATAGCATCTTTGACATTGTGAGCACAGGAAGCACGCTTTTTAGTAATGGACTAAAAGAAGTAGAGGTCCTCATGAAATCGGAGGCTGTATTGGTCGCAAATAAAAATCTGACGACGGAGAAACAAGCCATTTTAAACCGATTATTATTTAGAATAGAATCCGTACAACGGGCTAAAAATAATAAATACGTTGTTCTCAATGCTCCAAATGATGCTGTAGATGAAATCAGTGCCGTATTGCCCGGCATGAAAAGTCCAACTGTTGTCCCGCTACAACGAGAAGGCTGGTCTGCCATTCATTCTGTAATTGGAGAAGATACCTTCTGGGAAATCATTGAGCAACTCAAAGCAAAAGGGGCTCAAGGTATTTTGGTTATGCCAATTGAAAAAATGGTGCTTTAAAATGATTGTACTGTTTTATGGTCATATTGCTTTATTATTCGATAATTCATCTTCAAACAATAAAACAATAAAACAATAAAACAATAAGACAATAAGACAATAAGACAATAAGACAATAAGATAATAAGATAATAAGATAATGAAAATACACAACAATCCATCTCCACAAGATTGGTCAACGATACTCAAACGCCCTACAAGTGATTTGAGGGAGTTAGAACTGAAAGTATCGGTAATTTTGGAGGATATTCGAGCAAATGGAGATCAAGCGGTTAAGAATTATACGGCAAAATTTGACGGGGTTGAGCTTGATAACTTTCAAGTGAGTCAAGCAGAACTAGAAGCGGCAAATACTTTGGTTTCAATCGAATTAAAAGAAGCCATTCAAGTAGCTAAAAATAATATTTCAGCCTTTCATGCAGCTCAAACAAGCGAATTATTATTGGTAGAAACGATGCCTGGTGTAAGGTGTTGGCGGAAATCTGTACCAATTCAAAAAGTGGGTTTATACATTCCTGGCGGAACAGCACCGCTTTTTTCAACGGTTTTGATGTTAGCTGTTCCTGCTAAAATTGCAGGGTGTGAAGAAATGGTATTATGCACACCACCACAAAAAGATGGAACGGTGAACCCTGTGATTTTATATACGGCACAATTGGTGGGGATTACTAAGATTTTTAAAATTGGTGGCGTTCAAGCTGTAGGGGCAATGGCGTATGGCACAGCGACTGTTCCTAAGGTCTATAAAATATTCGGTCCTGGTAATCAATATGTAACGGTTGCCAAGCAATTGATTAATAAAGAAGGCATTGCCATTGATATGCCTGCTGGCCCTTCTGAAGTGTTGGTCGTTGCGGACGATACCGCTAATCCTGCTTTTGTTGCAGCGGATCTATTATCACAAGCCGAACATGGGGTAGATAGTCAAGTTGTATTGGTGGCGTATGATAAACCTTTTGTGAAAAAAGTCTTAGCAGCCATTGAAACGCAAGTAGAAGCCTTGCCCCGAAAGGAAATTGCAAAAGCGGCATTAGAAAATAGTGTGGCGGTCATTATGCCTTCAAGGGAAACAGCGGTTGATTTAATCAACGCTTATGCCCCTGAGCATTTGATAATTTCTGTTGACAACACTCATGAGTTTACTGACCAAATCGTTAATGCAGGTTCTATTTTCTTAGGTAATTATACCCCTGAGTCAGTCGGGGATTATGCGTCAGGTACGAATCATACTTTACCAACGAATGGTTTTGCGAAAGCTTACAGCGGAGTGTCATTAGATGCCTTTGTTAAAAAAATTACCTATCAAGAAATCACGCCACAAGGTTTGCAAAACATTGGTCATGTGGTAGAAAAAATGGCAGAAGCGGAGCAATTAGTTGCTCATAAGAACGCCGTTAGTATTCGATTGGAAAGTTTGAAATAATTGATTTATGGTTTTATTGTCTTATTGCTTTATTGATTACAACATGGCAATAAGACAGTATGACAATAAAGCAGTAAAACAGTATGGCAATGAATATCAACAACTTAGTCCGCCCAAATATTCAAAAAATGGTAGCGTATTCCTCGGCTCGGCATGATTTTACAGGAGAGGCGACGACATTTTTAGATGCGAATGAAAATCCTTTTGATACGGGCTTTAATCGGTATCCTGATCCTTTGCAACATGCGGTAAAGGCGAAATTGAGTAAAATTAAAAGTGTACCAGCAAAAAATATATTTCTAGGCAATGGTAGCGATGAAGCAATTGACCTGTTGATGCGGATTTTTTGTCGTCCGCAAGTCGATCATATTTTGACCTTGCCACCGACGTATGGAATGTATAAAGTCAGTGCAGCCATTTCTGATATTGAAAATCGAATGATACCGTTAACATCAGACTTTCAACCCAAAGTTGAAGAAATACTAAATGCTGCTAATGCTTTTTCTAAACTATTATTCATCTGTTCCCCAAATAATCCAACTGGAAATGATATTGAATTAGAGCGAATAGAAGCGTTGATTCAAGGATTTAAAGGAATTGTAGTTGTGGATGAAGCCTATATTGATTTTGCAGGGCAGCCTTCTTGTACGCAGTTTTTAGAAAAATATAATAACCTAGTGGTACTCCAAACCTTCTCAAAAGCGTGGGGTTTAGCAGGAATTCGATTAGGCATGGCATTCGCTTCAGAGGAGATAATTCAATTATTTAATAAAGTTAAGCCCCCATACAATGTGAATCAATTGACGCAAGAAGCGGCATTAAAAGCCCTTGAAAATGAAGCGGCTCAACAATCTTGGGTACAAACCATTAAAATGCAAAGAGCATGGCTTGCTCAGCAATTAACGGAGTTGAATATCGTAAAAAAAATACATCCGACCAATGCTAATTTTATTTTAGCTCAGTTTGAAAATCCAAAGAAAATCTATCAATATTTGGTACAACAAGGGATTATCATTCGAGATAGAACCAATGTTTTGTTATGCGATGATTGTTTACGAATTACAGTAGGAATAGAAGAAGAGAATAAGTTTTTAATTGAATCTTTAAAAAATTACATCAAGGATTAATACAGATATCAGACACTTTTAAAGTGTCTGATATCTTGAGCAACTAGGTTACTAACCACTAACCACTAGTTCACTAATGCCTAATTCCACCCATTTTTCTCAAATTGTGGAAAAGCAAAAACTACGGGCGTACAAGAACCATCGGTTAATTCTTGACGAACACATTTAATTTTAGCCCCTTGACTAATACCATTTTCCTTACACCAAGATGCAGGCGGGCAACAACCTTGTCCTTTTACAAAAAACTTTTGCCCTTTATCTGGAAAATTTGCATATTTATATTCAACATCTTCACTAGCTGTAAAATCAAATTTAATGACCACCTCACCTAAGTTTGCTTGATTAATATAAGTAATAGTAGCCATGCCTTGAATGTCATTGTAGGTACAAGCACCACCAACATTCGCATCTTTTTCTATAATTTCCACAGCTTGTTCGACTTCTTCTGCCGCCTCTTCCGTTACTTCTGCTGTTTCTGTTTTTTTACTTGGCGTACAAGCCATTATAAATACAATAGCTCCGATAATAGCTATCATTAATATGAATTCAAGTTTCATAATCGTGTTATTTGATATTTTGAATAAATAAATCTTTAATGTCTATTGACAAGTTGTCGTAATTCGTACAAATTACAATAAAATTAAGCAGAAATCCTTTTTACTGTTAAAAAATGTAGCAACGGATTCCTTATAGATACTGTTTAATAGAACGTAAATACACATTTTATAGAATATTTTATAAATACGACTCCCGATAGCTATCGGGGTCGTAGATATCATACTAATCATAATTTTTAAAATGAGACAAATCAAGTTTTTAAGTATAGTTTTAGGTTTAGTTATTTTTACGATAGCTTGTGAACAACCCGAAGACAAATCGGCAAATACAACAGAAGGTGCCCCCGAAGCAGCAAGTGAATTTAAAAGTCCAGCAGAAGCTGTAGCTTTAGAAGAAGCAACAGACGCTACCGAAGAAATGGCTGAATCTACTGAAGAAGCTAAAGCTAAAACGCCCCCTGCTCCTGTTGCCACAACTTCAACGGCTACTGAAAAGTCAAAACCAATTGTAACGAATACACCCAAAGAGGTCGCACCTGCTCCTAAAAAAGAAGCAACGCCTAAGCCTGTTGCAAAAGCTGAAACCGCTAAGCCTGCTCCTGTAAAAACAACTACCGAAACACCAAAGGCTAAACCAACGCCTAAAAAGGAAACAGTATCGCCTAAACCTAAGCCAACACCTAAAGCAGATCCAAAACCTACAAAACCAGCTTTAAGTCATACGGTATTTGATGGATTACTAAGAAAATATGTAACCAGTAGTGGTAAAGTAAATTATAAAGGATTCAAAAGTTCTGAGAAGGCATTGGATGAATATTTAACCTTGTTGAAAAATAATCCAGTACAATCTAGCTGGTCGCGGAATAAAAAAATGGCATATTGGATTAATGCATATAACGCTGCTACGATTAAGTTGATTTTGGATAATTATCCGACAAAAAGCATTACTAATATTGCCAATGGAAAACCGTGGGATAAGCGTTGGATAAAATTGGGCAGTAAAACTTATACGTTGAATGAGATTGAAAATAAGATTTTACGCCCTCAGTTCAAAGATGCTAGAATTCACTTTGCAGTAAATTGTGCGGCTAAATCTTGCCCTAAATTATTAAATAGAGCGTGGACAGCAAGTAACTTAAATAGCTATTTTGAAAAGCAAACCAAAGCATTTGTAAATAATACTACGTTTAACAAAATTGATAAAAACAAGGTGCAATTATCTAAAATCTTTGAATGGTATCGAGGAGATTTTGGAAACTTAATCGCCTTTTTAAATAAATATTCCAATACGAAAATTGATAGTGGAGCGGATATTTCATTTATCGAGTATGATTGGAATTTAAATGAATAGTATTCTCCAAACCTCCGATGTTTCAAAAACATCGGAGGTTTAATTTTTACTTGAGTTATCAAATGCCCTCCAACTAATCACCGCCCCTATTACGACCATAACTGCTGCTAATCCAAAATACACATCAATTATTACATCTAATAAATAGCCAGAAATAAAAGTAGAAACCACAGGAATCACATACGCAACAGCCGTAATTAGCGAAGCATTTCCTCTTTTCATAGCAATATCCCAAAAAGCATACGCCAACGTCAAAGGGAAAACGCTTAGATATAATAAACTAAACCATTGTGTAGTATTCAATTGAATGGGTTGGAGTTGTTCTTCAAAAAAGAAGAGTCCAATGGCGGCAATTAAGGCACAAATTAAAAATAGAATAGGTGTCATCAAGACATCTTCTTCGAGTTGATATTTTGTGGTTAAGTTAGAGTATAAGCCCCAGACTATCGCACCTAAAAAAGCAATACCATATGGTAAGCTGTGTTCTAAAAACGATGTTTTAAAATCTTCAAGTGCTAATCCTGCAATATTTAAGACGGCTAGTACAGTACCTAAAATAGCGATAAGGCTTCCAATACTAAAATATAGATAATTGACCCGTTTTTTTAGAATGATAATAGAAAATATAAAGATGGAGACGATCCATAAATAATTAATTAGACCTACCGCAATGATGACAGGTTCATCCTCAGGATTGGGCATACCTAATGAGAAATAATGACAATACATATATAGGATGAAAAATACCCCAACTTTATACAAATAGTCAACAGGAATATTTTTTAAACGCGTCCAAAAATCTGCTTTTAACAGGATGAAACTAATGACCATTCCAATTAGTCCACTTAATGCTGTTACGATGGCAAGCGTCTGAAGCGGTGTCCCTAAATCATTCGACACCAATCGGGTAACGCCTACGCTGGTACTCCAGAATAGAATCGTTAATAAGCCTAATATATTTGGGACTTGCTTTTGATTCATTTCAAGTATATTTTAATATAAATACAAGATGAATAATATTTTGAAGGCATCAAATTACATCTAAATTAGGGAAAAATCCGTAACTTTCCTTTTCATAGAAAAGCGAAAAATTTAATGATTCATTTACCAATAATACAGCGTTGGCTACTCTTATTTGGCATTTTTGTAGCCTTAGCGTTTACCAATACCTCTAGCAAATATCCTACTGATTATTTTAGATTACCTGTTGATCATACGCTTCGATTGTCGGGTACTTTTGGCGAGTTACGTCCCAATCATTTCCATGCTGGTTTGGACATTAAACCCAAATCAGGTCGCCGACAAGGTCAACCTTTATATGCCATTGCTGACGGTGTTGTCTCTAGGATTCGAGTCTCTGCTTATGGCTACGGTAATGCTATTTATATTGATCATCCAAATGGCTACACTAGTGTGTATGGTCATTTACAACGCTTTCCTGATAAAATTGCGGAGTATGTTAAAAAGAAACAATACGAACTCAAAAGTTTTGAAGTGAATCTGTTTCCAAAAGCAGACGGATTAGATTTTAAAAAAGGAGGTGTGATTGGTTATTTGGGGACTTCTGGGCGTTCTTTTGGACCTCATGTGCATTTTGAAATTCGAGAAACGACGTCTGAAATACCGATTAATCCACTATTGTTTGGCGTTGAGGTAAAGGATAATCTGCCGCCTTTTTTAGAGCAATTAAAAGTGTATAATTTAAATCAAGATAGAGAAACGCTTTCATCTGAGATTTTTAATACTAAAAAAATCAATGCAAAAACCTACCGAATTTCAAAAGACACCATTAAAGTACAATCGGGTAGGATAGGAGTGGCATTAAAAGCCTACGATAAACTGAATGGTGCACCGAATTGGAATGGCGTGTATGGCATTGACTTGTATCAAGATGATTCTTTGGTATTTAATTTTAGAGCAGAAGCTATTTCATTTGACGAAAGTCGCTACATCAATGCACATTTGGATTATGCGGATTGGAAGAAAAAACGGAGTTATTTTAATCGCTGCTACCGATTGCCAGGCAATTATCTTCAAGCTTATCCTACCGAAGTAAATAATGGCGTACTAGAACTGAAAGTAGGGCAAACATCTAATATTAAATTAGTGGCGAAGGATTTTAAAAATAATCAAACCACCTTAAATTTTAAAGTCAAAAGAGAGGATGAGTCGCCAGAGATGGACAGTGAGGTCTTTAATTATATTTTACCATACAATGAGGCGAGTATTATCAATAAAGGGGATCTAAAATTATATTTTAAGGATAGCACTTTGTATGAAAACCTGTATGCTTATATTCATACCTCCTACGATTCGTCGGCTTCTATGTTATCGGATATGCACCATATTCATAAAAATACTACACCTTTACATCGGTATTATGATTTAAAAATTCGACCTACTAAGACTATACCTGATAGCTTGAAAAAGCGAGCTTACATAGCTGATTGTACAGGAAATTCTGTTGAATATTTTGGAGGAGAATGGGATGGAGGGTATTTAAAAACAACACTCCGAACTTTTGGCAATTTTTGCATTTTAATAGATACGCTCCCCCCTCAAATCATTCCAACCCAATTTAAATCGAACATGAACAAAGCAAGTCGTATGTCGTTTAAGGTCAAAGACGATAAAAGCGGTCTTAAATCTTACAATGCCTACATAGATGGCGAGTGGATTTTAATGGAATTTGACTCAAAATTCAATACTATTTTTCACCGATTTGATGGAAAAATTGAACGAGGAAAACATGAACTACTCGTTAGTGTAGTGGATGGTAGAGGCAATGAAACCGTTTTTAAGTCAACGTTTACAAGATAAGTAACGGCTGTTTTAACTGCCGTCGAGTAACTTCGGCGGCAGTTAAAACAGCCGCTATAGGTGAAATTAAATAATGACATCATTACAAGAAGGGCAAAAAGCCCCCGATTTTACGGCATTAGATGAAAATGGAAATACCGTTCGATTAGCAGATTTTACAGGAAAGAAATTGGTGATATTCTTCTATCCAAAAGATAATACGCCGACGTGTACGGTAGAAGCCTGCAATCTTCGTGATAATTATGCTGACTTAAAATCAAGAGGATACGAAGTGTTAGGCGTAAGTCCTGACTCTCAAAAAAGGCATCAGAATTTTATTGGAAAACATGAACTACCTTACACCTTAATTTCTGATCCAGACTTAACCATGATAAATGCCTACAATGTTTGGGGCCCTAAGAAATTTATGGGAAAAGAGTATGATGGTTTGCATCGCACGACTTTCATTATAGACGAAAAAGGCTATATTGAGCGAATTATTAGAAAGGTAAAATCAAAAGTACATACAGAACAAATTTTAGGTTAAAAACTAGAATAGAGTGTAGAGAACAGAGATTTCAATAGTTCAGCTACCCTCTGTTCTCATCATGAAAATTGGAAATTGAAAATAATACAGGCTACACAGAATGAATTAGAACCATTGGTACTTTTATTTAATGGTTATCGGGAGTTTTATGGACAACCAGCAGATTTAGAAGGGGCTAAGGCTTTTTTGAAAGAGCGTTTGGATTTAAAAGAATCGGTTATTTACTTAGCTCAAAGTGAAGCAGGAAAGTGGATGGGATTTACACAATTATATCCTGTATTTTCCTCTGTCTCTATGGAACGAAGTTGGTTGTTGAATGACCTTTTTGTTCATCCTAATCATCGTAAAAAAGGAGTCGGTGAAGCCCTTATTGACGCAGCCAAACAACTCTGTGCTACGACACCTGCAAAGGGCTTATTACTCGAAACGGGAAGCGATAATTATCCCGCACAAGCCCTCTACGAAAAATTAGATTTTCACAAAGAGCAAACTATTTTTTATTTTTGGAAGCGTTAGTTTAGTGACTAATAAATAGTGGCTAGTGATTAGTCATAATACACGTCTAATTTTCAAGAATAATGAAGTACGAGTTTGGCTTTTCAAAGTTGATTTTATTGGCTTCCAGTATTATGGGATTGGTTGCTTTTTTCTTGGATTTTTACCAAATCAATCATTTATATACACAATGGAGTGGATATGATTTATTACAATTTTGGTACAAAAAAGGCTTTGTATTGCCCATAGAGGCTTATGCTACTGGAGAGAATTGGGTGCAAATCGGCGGCTGGTTTCTAATGCTTTTTCCTATAGTCATGGGTATCATTGCCTTAGAACTACTTATTCGCTCTCTCTTTGAAAGATTTCCTGTTGTTCATCGGGTTTGGTTTATGGCAACTTATTGTTTATTGGCGTTTGGTGTCAGTTGGGAATTGAGCTATATGACAAATACTTCTTTCTATTTTTTTGAACTTGTAGATAGCGGTTTTTGGTGGAGTTTGGCGATGGTGACTTGGAGTTTTGTGGCAGTATGGGTGGATTGATCTGTTTTTTGCTTAAACATCATTCATATAATGCTCTTTTTATTTTAGCTTAATTCTTGAATCCTCCATATTGCCTTAGCATCTTTAGCAAATCCATTCTGTCTTTCAGATATTTTAGACTCGTTCCACGTATCATACTGTTCTGGAATATCGTTTGTTATTTTACTATTTGATCTTAAAAATAGTTCTATTTTTTTATCATAAGTCAACATTCCAGCCTTAGTATTTAATTTTTTTTCTAGTAGGGTAAGATTACCAAGTCTATAAACACACCTATCAATTTGTTCATTAGAAAAATCGCCCCAGGTTTCATCTGCACTATCAGGTAATATATGTTCCACGGTATAAACATCACTAGTTGCAGTAATCTCATTTTGAAATTTATAGGCTTCTAGTTTTGAATAAATATATTTAACAACTTTGTGATTTCGAGGTCTATATTTAAACTGCTTTACGGAAAAATTATTGACAAATGTTTTATCTGATACATAAAT
>CAYLSF010000026.1:0-19454 GCA_964385675.1 uncultured Saprospiraceae bacterium | reverse complement strand
CGCTTTTTAAAAACGCTTAACCCCTTTCTAAAATTTAATCTTTCGTCAGTAACTAAAGCAGCCGCTACTGCCCCATCAATACAAACGCCGACCAAAACTTAGGCTGTGCAGAAGTCGGATTTGCCAACATATTCAACTTAGCACTCCGTAATGCTTCAGTATAAGATTGACCTTGATAATAATTTTTATAAAAATCAATCATCAAATCACTACTATGTTCATCACTTACTTTCCATAGGGAGAACAACACATTTTTAGCTCCTGAGTAAATAAAACTACGGTTTAAGGCAATCAATCCTTCGCCTTCTACTAATTGCCCTATTCCACTTTCACAACTACTCAATATTACCAAATCGGCATTGATGTCTTTAAATTGAATTTCATTGGCATATATCAAGTTATCCATCGTTTCATTCTTAGCATAACAAGCTAAAGCAGATAACCGTGGGTTTTTAAAATTCACTAAACCATGTGTAGCAATATGTACAAATTGATACGATTGACTTTCTAAGGCTTGACTAAATTTAGCTTTAGTTGCATTTTTTTGTAGTAAAACTTTAGTTTGTCCATCATTCAATTTTACCAATTTTGCAATATGTTTTACTTCTTTTTTGGTGTTGGGCAATGCTGTAAATTCTTCTCCTTCAATGCTACTATACAAACTATCTATCATAAAGTCCAAAGAACGAGTCGCTTCATTTAAGACTTCCCCTTTTGAAAAAACAGGTGCAAACGCCAGTAAAGAATTATCTTGAACTGTCTTTTTTTCTTGAAGTTTTAAAAATGCAGTTGCGGAATAATGATAATTGATGGCATATTTCTTAATCAAAAAGTCTAATTGATGGTAAGGCTTTTTCTCATTACTTTTCAATAATAATTCAAAGGGTAAATTAAATAATTGCCCTTCTACTACAACCATTAATTCCGTTTTACCTTCTAATTCGCTTTCTATCGGTTTAATTAGCGTTTTGTACAGTTTATGACTGACATCTATAAACTCATTGCGTACGCCATTTTGAAAAGCAAATGGATCTTGTAGGAGTTGATTGAGTTTTTTGATATTAGCTGATACCGTTGATAAATCAATGAGAATATTCTTTTGTTTATCTTTTCCGATTGTGATGGCGAAGCTACCCAAATTTGCCACCTTAGTATATTCAACGAGTAATGTATTTGTAGTTATTTGATTTTGAACATCTTGCAAAGTAGCATATTCATCATTATAAAAATCATTAGATATTTTAGGATAATCCTTCTTAATGGATTCAAGATGTTTTTCTAAAACCTGATTTGTTTTAAAAAGTGCATTGTTGTAAAATCTAATAGAATCTTTTTGATTGCTATAAGTCGCTAAATCTAATTTTTGACCATTATCACTTATTTCTTTTAATAATGCTTGCTCTTCTTTTACAACAGATGGAGGCAATGAACTTGGCGATAGTGTCTCTATTAGTTGAAGGGCTTTTCGTCGCTCTGAAAGGTATAATATTTCATTAAATATAACTGGTTTGGGCTCTAATTTGTATAATTCAGTATGTATCATTATCATATAACCAAGTACTGATATTAAGTTTCGATTTAATAAAAACCTTGACTTATCAAAACCTTTATTTGCTCTTGCAGTAGTTTCATAGTGGCTAAAAGCAATTTTCAACGTTTCATAACTTTTTAACAACCTGTCCTTATTTTTATTAGTCTTGCCCCATTTATATTCAAGTTGCCCTTTGAGTGATAAAGAAGCCATGCCACCTGGACTTTTAAACACTTCATAAACCGATGGATTTTTATCAATATTTTCATCCTTAAAATAAGTAGAATATTGAACTAATGCCTGATGTAAATTTTTAATAGCAGCCTCATATTTTTCCTGTTTACCCAAAATCACTCCTAAACGATAATTTTGAATAGTTTTTGGGCCATATCGTTTACTTTTTTCAATACATTCAATCGCTTTATCATATTTTTTTAATTTACCATACGATGATGCCATAGAATCATAAGCATTTGCTATCCACATTTTGAATACACTGACACTATCCTGCTGAAATAGTTCTATTGCTTTTTCATAAGTTTCAATTGATTTTTGATACTTTTTTTGTATAGCATAAATATATCCAAGTGAGTTAAAATGAGTACCCGATTGACCTCCTCCTTGAAGTTGTGCTGATGCTGTACCTTTTTCAGCCCACTTTATAGCTTCATCATACTCACCAAGACGGGTTAAAAAAATCCCCATTTGCATATACATACCTGCCAAACGAAAAGTGGGAAATAAATTGTATTTTTCATTATCAGCAAATAGTTTTTTGGAATACAGAACAGCTTGTTCATAGTTTCTAATTCTGCTGTATAACATTACTTTTCCATAGTAATAAATTAACCAGTATTGGTCTAATTTATCATCCTCTTGCTTACTTAGTAGCACTTCTACATCTGTCAATAAGGCTTTTAAATCTTCTAATTTTGAATGATTCATATAAGCTTTAATCAAAGATTTTACCAGATTAAAGTATTCACTTGGAATTTTTTTTGCACAGTCTAATCCCTTTAGATAGTATTCAATATTTTTATCAGGATTAGAAACAAACACCTGAGCAAGTGCTATATAAGAACCTATTAAACTATCATCATTCTTAAGATCTGGTGCTTTTTCTTTTACTAAACGAATCGTTTCTTCGGCGAAGGTTTTAGTCTTCTCATAGTCAGATTCAATATAAAATTGCAGCGCTAGCCTTGACCTACATCTAACCAAGCCTTTACTAAAAGGATAAGCTTCGTATAAAGCAACTGCGTCTTTGAACAACTGAAAAACCTCTTTATTCTTACGGTTTTCTTTAAATAGTCTAAGTCCTTTTTTAAAATATTGATTGGCTTGTGCGGTATCCTTTTCAATATCCCCTGTAGGCTGTGCAATACTCCAAATCGAAAGTATCATAAATATAAAACTCAATATCATCTTCATTTTCATAGTATGAATAGTTGAATAAAATAAATTTTCATGTTGTAGAAAAAAGGGAAAGTGTATTGATGTTATTATTTTAAACCGGTGGTGTATGAAATTGTATGTGTAGTAAATCGGATATAAATATCTAAAAAAATATAGTGTAAATGAATAATCTGTGTCAACTGGTATCACATCACGATAAAAAAAGCTAACTTTTACTTTTTCTAAACTGAGAAGGTGTCATTCCTGTCATTTTTTTAAATAGTTTTGCAAACTGTTGAGCATTATTATAGCCAACTTCTTGAGCAATTTGATAAATAAATTTAGAGGTGTTTAAGAGTTGATATTTTGCATACTCTATACGAATATGTAAAATGTATAGTCGAGCGTTTTGAGATATTGTTCGTTTTAATATTCGATGAAGGGTCATTCTACTCATACCTAATTCATGAGCAATCCAGCTTCCTTTTAATTGAGGGTTAGCTAACTCTCTTTGAATGATTTGTTGAATGGCTTTGAGTATGATTTCATCGTTTTGCATAAAAATTTTCTTCCTTGATGTGGTTAAGGAGGAAAATGTCACACTGAAACTATTAAAAGTCAGAAGTCAGACCTACCGATTATTATCGGTATCGCTATCAGAAAACAGATAAAACCAACAGACGAATTTGAAAGATAGTCACTACATACAAGGATTAATGGCACAAGATGATGCAGTACTCGCAGCAATTTATAAAAATTTTGCGGGTCGTATTAGCAATTATATTATTAGTAAAGGTGGCTCTCCGCAAGATGCTAAAGATGTTTTTCAAGATGCTTTGATGATTATTCTAGAAAAAGCACAATCCCCTGATTTTGAAATCAATAGTAGTTTTTACACCTATCTTTTTGGGGTCAATAAATTAGTTTGGTACAATTTATCTAGAAAAAAATTCAGAAAGACTGTGACAATGCCTGATGATAACACACTAAAAGACAGTCATAGTATTGAAACGGATTTAATTAATCGAGAATTGGATAATATCTATCGGGCTAATTTTAGTAAATTAGGAGAATTGTGTCGGCAATTGCTTCAACTTTTCTTTGAAAAGAAAACAATGACCGAAATCGCCAACCGACTTAATTTAAAAAATGAGCATACGGCTCGAACTCGAAAATATCGTTGTAGAACTCAACTTAAGAAATTAATGGAAGCAGATGATCGATATTTAGAATGGAGAAATAAGCAATGATGAACGATAACCTAGAAAAAAATATTAATCGGTATCTAAATAATGAAATGCCTGAATCGGAACGCATTGCTTTTGAGGCGCAAATGCGTCAAGATAAGGCATTGGCAGATGAGGTGGAGTTTCAACGAGGGTTTGTTGGATTTCTGGGACGACATAAGCCTGAGTTAGAGGCTAAACTCGATGCCTTAGGAGATACTTATATTTTGGAATCCGCTAAAAAAAAATCTTACAATTGGTGGATTTTATTAGGACTATTGCTGGTGGTAGCTATTATTTCTTATTTCATTTTAAGTAGTCGTAATTCCAACCAAAATACCAATAATACTTCCAAACCAACCATTGAAACACCAGAAGAAATAGCTCCTGAATCCACTTCAATTGAAGAAGATACAACTAAAAATATTGAAGCGGATAAACCAATTATTATTCCTCCGACGATAGAAGAAACTCAACCAGTAGAAGATAATCCGCCTATTGAAGATCAACCTATTGCCAGCATTGACGAAAGTCTTTATGAGCGAAATCCAAATATGGAATTAGTGATTCAAACCAATGTAAGAGCAACTGCTCAAAATCAACTGGTTACTATTGAAATACCAATTGATAATGCTACCTTGAATACGGAAAATCAACCACTATTTAGTATCAAGGGCACAGCAACTACTCCATTAAACTATAAAATCATCATTTACAATAATCAAGACTTTGCTATCAATAATAATTTACCAGTATTTGAAACTACAGCCCAAACTATTGAAAAGAATGGTAAAAATTTAATACAATTCAACGCCAATATACCTTTTGATAAGGGGTTACATTACTTGATTATTCAAAAGGAAGGTGCAAGGGATATTTTACATATTTCTAGGTTTGAGGTGCGGTGATTTATAGAGATATTGTCTTATTATACTCGCATTGTTAAGGAATATTATTATTTAGTTTTAGCTGTTTCCTTGAAGAAATACGATAAAATCTTTAAATTTGAAATAGATAGATATTGTGCTAACAGTTTGTTTATAAAAATCATTAAACAATGCCAGCAAAAGATAAATATCATGATGCTATTAAAGCTGCACTTATTCACGATGGATGGAAAATTACACATGATCCTTTCTATCTTCGATTAGGAAGAAGAAAAGGTTACATTGATTTGGGAGCAGAAAAACAGTTAATAGGAGCGGAAAAAGGAAACAGGAAAATTGCTGTTGAAATAAAAAGTTTTATTGGGTTGTCAAGTGTTAAAGATTTCCAAGAAGCATTAGGTCAATTCTTATTGTATAAACCCGCATTATCTAAAAAAGCCCCAGCTAGAACGCTATTTTTAGCCTTACCTGAAGAATTTTTTGATAGTTTTTTCGACGATCCTTACTTTTTAGAAGTAGCAGAATTATATGAAATGAAGATGATCATAGTGGACATCATCAAAAAAGAAATCATTACATGGAAAAAGTAAATCAATATAAAAAAATAGTTAGTGAACTAATTGAAGAATTAGGAACATGGATACCTCCTGAGACCGGTACAGAAATACAAGTCATTCAAGATCATAAACAAGGTCATTATATACTATTTGAAGTCGGTTGGGAAGGGAAAAAACGAATTTACTTACCCTTTATTCACATAGATATTAGACCCGATGGAAAAGTTTGGCTACAACATGATGGAACTGATTTAGAATTAGCTTTAAAACTATTTGAACGTGGTATTCCAAAAAAACAAATCGTTCTTGGTTTTCATGCCCCTCATCTACGAGAGTATCTACCTGACTTTGCTATTGCTTAATTTTAGTTAAATACTTAGCTTCACGAGATGCTTCAAAGAATCTCAATTATAAGTATTCAAAGGGAAAGCTATCATCATCCATATCATAAGAATTAAAGACACCATTGCTGAAATCAATGTACTTATTTCAATTTCCGAAATTGTAAACTGTTCTTCTACATAAAGCCATGTATTAGATGCTTCAATTTTATAAAGGGAAATAAACCATAATAAGAAATATCCAAGAGAAAGCAAATCAATAAACCATCTGCCATCTATCGGAAGAAATAAGCCAATAAATAAAATCACATATCTATATGCAAAAACAAATATTACCGAAGTCAACACCACTTTAAGTAGATTACTTACCAGTAATTTTCCAATACCTTTTTTCCAAATTAAAGTTTTCGTTAAAATTAGGATTGTTAAAAATACCCTGAAGCAAGTTCCTATAAAGACAATGGATAATTCGGACATAATGGCTAAAATTTGGGAATCAATCTAATTAATTATCAATCCAAAAGTAAATCATAATTTCAAGATTATTATGTAATGATTTTTTATCATTAAAAAACACATTAATATTTTGCTTAATTTTATAATCTAAGTATTTAGACAATTATACTAATAACCACTAACAATGCGACTAAAACCAATACAAATCAAATATTTAACATTACTATTTGTAAGTTTCTGTTTATTTCCTTGCTCTATATTAGCTCAATCCAGTGACTCTATGCCAAATATTGTCCTTATTCTAGTAGATGATTTGGCATTAATGGACTTTGGAGCGTATGGAGGAGAAGCATCTACTCCTAACATTGATAAATTGGCAAATAACGGAACGATGTTTACCAACTATCATACCTCACCTTCTTGCGCCCCCTCTCGTGCTATGTTGATGACAGGTTATGATAGTCATTTGACAGGTGTTCCAAATTTACCCTTATTTTTACCTCCCGAACAGGTTAGCACACCAGGTTATGAAGGCATTCTCAATGATAGTGTCAAAACCTTAGCAACCCATCTAAAAAAAGCAGGTTATCAAACTTACATTACTGGAAAATGGCATTTAGGACACACCGATAAAACATTACCCACTAAACGAGGATTTGATAGAAGTTTTATTTTAGATGCTTCGGGGGCAGACAATTATGAACATAAAGCTTATCTACCTACTCAAGGTATTCCACCATGGTATGAAGATGGAAAACCTATTCAATTGCCTGAGGATTATTATTCTTCTCGAAATCTCGTGGATAAGATGATTACCTTTCAAGAAGAAGAGACGAACAAAACTGCTCCTTTCTTCTCCTATATTGCTTTTCAAGCCATTCATATTCCAGTACAAGCTCCCAAAGAATTTATTGATAAATATGAAGGCGTATATGATGAGGGTTGGGATGTATTACGTCAGCAACGATATGAAAAAGCTAAGGTATTAGGGCTGATTGATTCAACCGCTCAATTAGGAGATATGTTACCCGTTTTCAAAAAATGGTCAGAACAATCAGATGCCGATAAAAAAAGAAAAGCAAAAGCGATGGCAGTTAATGCTGCTATGATAGAAGCAATGGATTTTCATATTGGACGATATATTAGTTATTTGGAGGAAAAAGGGTTAATGGACAATACCGTGTTTGTAATTACCTCAGATAATGGACCAGAAGGCAGCGATCCCTCTTTAGTCGCAGGTATAGATTTATGGGCTAAATATGCAGGTTATCACACAGATTATGAGCGATTGGGTGAAAAAAGGTCATGGAATTTCATAGGTCCGGAATTTGCAAGTGCAGCAGCTTCTCCTAGTGCCTATTTTAAGTTTTACACTGGCGAAGGTGGATTAAGAGTCCCTTTAATTATTTCTGGGGCTAACCTACCTCAAGCCCAACAAAAAAGTCCTTTTTCCTTTGTGACCGATGTCACTCCAACTATTTTAGATATTGTAGGTATTTCATCCAATGCCAACTTTACAGGTCGTAGTCTTTTTCCTGTGATTAACAGCACCACTGAAAAAATCTATAATGATGAAGAATATGTTGCCATAGAAGCAGCTGGACATTCTGCTTTATTTAAAGGTGATATGAAAATAGTTAGAAATGCAAAGCCGTATGGCGATACTCAGTGGCGAATGTATAACATCAAAAAAGACCCAGGAGAGGTTAATGATCTTTCTAAATCCATGCCTACTCTTTTTAAAGAAATGATGGATAATTACGAGACCTACACTAAAGAATTTAACGTGTTAGAAATGGCAGAAGATTATGATATAATGACTGAGGTTAAAAGAAAATTCTTAGTCAAAATAAAATCTGCGGTCATGCCATGGTTAATCGGATTTGGTTTGTTAATAGCCTTTTTTGTCTATCGAAGATATTTACGAAAAAGAAGGCAATCGTAGAAATATTACAATGCAACGTCTCTACTGTTTAATAAACATTTTGGAATAAAATCGATTATTATTAGCTACCAAACCCTGTAAGACATACGCTCCTTTAGGTAAATTGGGAAAACTTACCTGTATCGTGGAATCATCCACATAACTAACATCAGTCATTGGTACAGGTTGCCCCAAAATATTGAGGAGTCTCACACCAGTTAATGTACAATCCTCACATTCCATAGTAATGTAATGCTGTGCAGGATTTGGATATAAATTTAAGTTGACATTGTCCATTATATTTGCAAAACCTTCATTCAAGATATAAGATACCCATGGACGAGCTTGTTTAATAATTAATCTATCATCACTCGTAATTTTATACTCAATGTCCATAGCGAAATTTGGATTTCCATTTGCCTCATATAAGCGTTCAAATTCATCATGAATAGTCGATAAATAATCTCGCATTTCGTCCATATATTCTTCTATTATCAAACTATCGTTAGCAATTAAATTGGAACGTCGCACTATTGTGTAATCAAAATCATTCCCGTTTTCTTGTACCCTATCCAATAATAGTTCTTCAGGTATAGAAGCAGCATTTGGGTTTGTAATCAAATCTTCACCAACTTGCGTATTCAAATAAAAAGTATTGATAGTATTGTAAACTGGATCAGTACTTACTCCTACCCCATTGGCTTTTTCATCTTGATAATTTGGATGGCATAAAATCCCCATGGACGCCATAAAATGATTAACTCGATAAAAATCTCGTTCTTCAAAAGCTCTTAAATTCCAAAGACTTGCATATACTTGCTTAATGGACTTAGCGATATGTCCCTCATCGGGATGTTGAGTTTTAGAATTATACAAACCAGCTCCATTAAAACCGGGTAAATCTTCATTATTGGTACTTGAACGGCAACGGATAGATGTGCCAACAGGAAAAGTAGCCTGCATTATGGTTAATTCATCCCATATCCACTGCGGCATGGTAGCTGCTTTTATTTTATCTCTAAAATCTTTCAACATATTCGAGCGAATCGTTCTATCCGATTGAAAATTCGGATCATTTATCATCAATTCTGCTTCTTGAAAAAAGTTATTGAACTTCATAAATTCCTGATAATAATAAAATGGTATGCCAAAACCATTGGGTATCGTACCATCAGGAAATCCAAAAGTTCGCATCGTTGCTATATTGGTACACTTCGCTCCAAATCCATCGAACATCGAAAAAGTGATACTATCTAAAGGTAAAATAGTTCTATAATCTAAATTTAATGGTGGCTGCTGTTCTTCTACAGGTCTTATATTGTCAAACCAATCATTCACTTCTTGTAAAGTAGCTTCTCTAATGGTATAACTACCTTGTTCTACTTTATAATAAATATATTTATCCAGTAAATCTGCGATAGAATCAATACTCAACGGATCTCGAATAAAAGCATTGGGCACTTCACTTTGAATGGCTCGAAGATTCACATGAGATAAAGGTGTTTGAATCACCGAAGTCATAATACCACCTACACGAGGAAGCGTATTTGGTAAAGCATCATACAACACAATATCTTTTGCACTTGGTACTTCATCTAAACCAATTTTACGAAACAACCCAAATCCCTCGGCAACATTCAATCCTAAATAATCAATATCTGCATAAACATCAGTTTCAAATAGAACGGAAACACGTGAGTTCTGGAAAGCGCTTAAATTTTGTTGGTATTGTGCCTCGTTATCTTCTGTTATAAAATACGATAAATTATTTTCGATAAACGGCATATTAGAGGCTAATAACTCATGAACGCCTCGCACGTCCTCAAAAGAATCGGTGTAACTATCTGTATAATTAAATGCATAAGTTCCAAATGTTCCATTTTCTGAAACAACCGTTGGGTGATAAATAATATGTCCTTTTTTAATGGTATTGGCTAGATGATTTATACCCAATACATTAGCAAATGTACCGTGAAGACTATGGGTTTTACTGTTAATGTAATAGATTTTCGGATTCGTATAAAAGTCAATAATAATAAATTTAACAAACTCTTTTCCATTCAAAAACTCTACCCATTGTACATAATCTTTCACAACGGATAATTCCTGAAATGTTGAAAAACTATCTAAATAAATGAATCCATCCGTTTCCGCAATAGGTGATGCGGGGTTAATCGGACTTTGAATCGGTGTATTATTGTATTCTGTAATGTCATCTACTCCATCATTATCGGTATCAAAAGGAGTCGCAATAGAATATTCTAAGACTTGGTAATGCTCTATTGGATAATTACTCAATGGTTCTACAATAGTTGTTGTCCCAGTCTGACCTAATGTCATAGCAGTCGCAATTTTAAAAGTAGAATCTATATGTGATCTAACTTTTAAAATATAATACTTATCCGTTGTAGAATTAACTTTTAGTGATACCTGCCCCTTTGAGTTCGTACTGTAATCTATAATCGGTACTTCTTGACCATATCCCCAATAATTAACTAATGTAACAATTGATAATATCAAAAAGCAATTTAAAAGTACTTTCCGCTGAGACATGTCTATTCGTTTTAATGATAAAATGAGTAAGTACTTATAGTACTGGTAAACTATTCTTATCAAACAATAGACTTGTTAATATGAAGTATTAGACGTTTTATAAAACGTCTCTACTGTTTGATAAACGTTCTGGAATAAAACCGATTATTATTAGCGACAAAACCTTGCAATACGTACGCTCCTTTGGGTAAATTTGGAAAACTCACCCGTATCGTAGAATCATTGACATAGCTAATATCAGTCATTGGCACAGGTTGCCCTAAGATATTAAGGAGTCTCACATCGGTTAATGTACAATCCTCACATTCCATCGTTATATAATTGTGAGCAGGATTCGGATATAGATTTAAAGATACTTCCTCTAAAGGGTTCATTAAATTATCTTCCAAAATGTAAGATACCCACGGACGAGCCTGTTTGATAATCAATCTATCATCACTTGTGATTTTATACTCAATATCCATCGCAAAATTTGAATTACCACTCGCCTCATATAACAATTCAAATTCATCATGAATCACAGATAGGAAATTTCGCATCTCATCCAAATAGCCTTCCATGATTAATGTATCATCATCCAATAAATTAGAACGTTGTACCACAATATAATCATTATTGCTAATTTGCTCTCTATCTAATAACAGCTCTTCGGGGATAGATGCTGCATTAGGATTGGTAATCAAATCCTCTCCAACTTGAGAGTTTAGATAAAACGTATTACTCGTTCCATAAATCGGATCCGTACTCACCCCTACTCCATTCGCTTTTTCGTCTTGATAATTTGGGTGACACAAAACGCCCATAGACGCTATAAAATGATTCACTCGATAAAAATCCCGCTCTTCAAACGCTCTTAAATTCCAAAGACTCGCATACACTTGTTTGATGGATTTAGAAATATGTCCCTCATCAGGATGTTGGGTTTTAGAATCATATAATCCTGCTCCATTGAAGCCTGGTAAATCTTCATTATTTGTACTAGAACGACATCGAATAGATGTACCTGCTGGAAAAGTAGCGTGCATCGCAGCTAACTCATCCCACATCCATTGAGGCATACTCGCTGCTTTGATTTTATCTCTAAAATCTTTCAACATATTGGAACGAGTCGTTCTATCCGCTTGAAAATTCGGATCATTAATCATCGACTCTACATCTTGAAAGAAATTATTAAATTCCATAAATTCTTGATAGAAATAAAAGGGTACGCCAAAGCCGTTAGGAATCGTTCCATCAGGAAATCCAAACTTACGCATAGTCGCTACATTGGTACATTTTGCACCAAATCCATCAAACATGGAAAATTGAATACTATCCAACGGTAAGATAGTTGTGTAATCTAAATTTAGCGGTGGCTGTTGTTCTTCCTTCGGTCGTATATCATCAAACCAATTATTAACTTCCTCCAAAGTGGCTTCCCTTATGACGTAATCATCTTGCTCTACTTTAAAATAGATATACTTATCCAATAAGTCCGAAATCGAATCAATGGCTAATGGATCTCTTATAAACGCATTCGGTACTTCATTTTGAATAGCTCTTAAATTAACATGAGATAAGGGCGTTTGAAAAACAGACGTAATGATTCCCCCCACACGAGGCAAGGAATTTGGTAAGGATTCATACAATACAATATCTCTTGCACTCGGTATTTCCTCTAAAGTCATTTGGCGAAAAAAGCCATATCCTTCCGCAGGATTTAAGCCCCAATAATCCACATCTGCATATACATCTGCTTCAAATAAAACGGGTACTCTGGAGTTTTGAAATAATAGGGAATCTTGAGCATATTGAGCTTCGTTATTTTCCGTAATAAAGTGTGCTAAGTTATTTTCAATAAATGGCATATTTGCTGCCAATAACTCAAATGTCCGTCGCACAATAGGAAAATCTTCTGGAAAACCATTGCTATAATTAAACGCAAACGTCCCGAGCGTTCCATTATTAGAAATGGTAGAAGGATGATAAATGACTTGTCCTTTTTTGATATTATCGCCCAAAGAATTAATCCCAACCGTAGCTGCAAAGTCGGCATGTAAAACATGCTTAAAACTATTGATAAAATAGACCTTGGGATTGGTATAAAAGTCTGTAATAATATATTTGACAAAGCCTTTTCCATTCAAAAACTCTGACCACAGTACTCTTGCCTTTGTTACAGATAATTGCTTAAAGGTTGTAAAGCTATCCACAAACACCAATCCATCACTTTCATTAATTGGCGGTGCAGCATTAATTGGACTTTGAGTGGGTTGATTATTATATTCGGTTACATCATCTACACCATCATTATCCGTATCAAAAGGAGTCGCAATCGAATATTCTAAGACTTGATAATGTTCTATCGGATGATGCCCTAAAGGTTCTGTTATCGTGGTTGTCCCTAATTCTCCTAAGGTCATTGAGGTTGCAATATCAAAGGTAGAATCCACATGATGCCTGATTTTTAAAATATAATACTTATCCGTAGAAGAATTTACTTTCAATAACACCCGACCATTGGCATCTACATTATAGTCAATAATAGGTACTTCTTGCCCCAATACAGTATAGCTACTACAACTCCATATTATTAGACCTATAAAAACCTTGAACAAAGTATTCATTTTATACATAACCCTTTATTATTTTGGTTCTCTTGTTAAACGTTAGATAGTCACCAGGTGAGTCATTATTAATTATCAAAATCTTAACATGTAGCGTAATAGTTTCAACCTCTAACTCACCTAATGACTCTTTTCCAAGTCATATCTCTGAATCTCACCTTCTTAATTCAATCCATTCGTAATAACGATAAGATAACGTATAAAATTAGACAAAAGATAGGGATTTTGGTTTTTATTTAGCTCAGAAAGTCGTGTAAATAGCATCCTTTTGGGTAGGCACAAATGTGTAGGGTAATATTTAGTAAAAGAAAGAGTCAGTGCTGTAAAGACAATCGCAAAAAACGCTAGAACTGAGTCAGTTTGATAAGTATAAAATATTGAATGATTTCTAATAGGTTATAAACTATTGATTTTCAATCAATTTCAAATACAAGATCTCAGAAAATTTAACTCAATCTCAATTTTTTCAAAAAAACTAAAAAGGTAGGGTAACACTTTTCCAAAACTTCGGATAGATAGACAGAAGTTAAGGAGATTTGTCGAAAATCCTTCAAAGAGTAGACAGAAAACAACTAATTTTAATCAAAATGAATTCATCATTTAAAAAAGTATACAGCTCTAGAGTACAATATTACTCTGCCTTAAAAAGTAGCTGTGTATTATTATTTCTAAGCTTGATGTTATGTAGTAATACCACTCAAGCACAAACATTTACTACTGAATTTTTTGATATTGCTTATACGAAAAAAGCATATACTATTTGGAGTGATAAGGGCTCGGGAGCTAAGGACATAGACATATATATTAAGAGACCAAAGCCACCCAAAGGATATTTTATTTTCGGCGATATGGTAGGACGGCGAGGTGATGATGCAAGTTCAGATGAATTCTGGAGCATTGCCGTAAAACCTAAGCCAGGTTTTGAACATTTGTTAAAAAGTCCAACAATGTATGTATTTGTATGGGATGATAGAGAGTCAGGTGCAGATAAGAATTGTGCAATATGGAAACTTCTCTGTCCAAGTGGTTATGTACCTTTAGGTATGGTAGCAACTGAAGGTTCAAAATGGAATCCTAATGGTGGCGGGCGTAAAGACTGTAAGTGTATTAAAAAATCTATTAGGCATAAAGGGAAAAATATAGATATTGTCAAACCAATTAATTATATATCAAAAGACGAAAATAAGGTAAAAGGATTTTGGTACGATAAAGGCTCAGGTGGTAAATATGATGTAGCATTATTTAAGATTGGAGCGAATCAAAATTATTCACCGCCCAAAAACACCTTATTACTCGCTCCTAATACGTTTTTTATAGCTCGTAATTATACAAAGTTTCCTACATATACACCTTATGCCTTACTGGCTTTCTGGAACTCTGATAAAGTAATGCCTAAAACAGAAAAGCCCAAGATTCCAACATTATTGTCAACACAAGATCCATCTGAAGAAGTAAGTGGTGCAATGAAAACAAAAAATGTGTATTACCTTCCTTTTTTTATGGTAAAAGATGACTATTATAGCACAATCTATAAGCAAGCAGAAGAGTCTCCATTTTATAAGGTAATAAAGCGTAGCTATTATAAGAAAGGGATATCAACTTTAGGTAATGGAAGTGGTACAAAAATATCATGGAGTGTTGAAAAATCAGAACAAAAGTCTAAACATCAAGAGAGTTCTGTAGGGATTGAACTATCCACTTCTGTTACTCTTGGTGCTGAAGTAAATGCTGCTCCATTAGGAATTGGAGGTAGTGCCTCTCTATCGAGATCTTTTGGCATATCCTTAAATGCCTCTCATGCCTGGGGAGGATCAACGACCACAGGAGTATCTAGAAGTGGGGCGATTCAAGAAAATGTAAAAAATGGTCAGCGAGCCGTTATTTATGAAGTTGTAAGTGACTACGAAATTATTCGTAATAAAGGTAATGGAGGTAGTGTGAGGGGCTATAAATCTAGTGTACCAGATTATTCTATGGAATTTGTAACCTTATTTTATCCTCCCAATGAAGCTTCTAACGAAATTACTAATTATGGAAAATATCGAAATACCCTCAAATCAGGAGAAATATTAAAAGCTGGTGAAAAACTAGTATCTGCAAATGGTAAATATATGGTGGTACTACAAGAAGATGGTCATCTCTGTGTTTTTGAACATGTCAACGGAAAAAAAGGAATATATCTATGGTGTTCGGGTGTACATGGTTTTAAAAATGGAAAATTAAGGATGGGAGTAGATGGGAATCTATGTGTATTGGATCAAAACAATAAATATAAATGGGGTTCTTACCAAAATAAACAATATCACATAGGTAGAAACGCAAACTATAAGTTGGTATTGACTAATAAAGGAAAACTTAATGTAGTTAGTCCTGCGGGAACACTTATGTGGAGTAATTAATAACAGTTGAATTAAATATCTAATTTCCTGTAAGAAACAGAAAAGCCTTGCCTGATGAATGTCAAGCAGGGCTTTTCTATTGATGGTAAGGAGAATTGACTTTCATTATAATAAATCCCTTCACTCTTGTATCACAAAAGTAGGCGGTGTCCAGGTACTATCTAAAATAGCATCATCAGGATAATATGCTCTCAATAGCACATTAAAAGAATCCCGTGGTGCCGGCAGCCAATTATTGGTAAAAGAATCATTCGGCGGTTGATTTTGAATATACAGGGTCAGGGAACTATCCGCATTATATTGGAAAGGTCGGTCAGTATTGTGTCCTAAAGCATAAACAGATTCCGTATTATCATAAAGATTTCCATTTGATAGATACATCGTTAGTGACCAAAAACCATCTACATTAACAGGCGGTAATTTTCCCTTTGGAAAGGTTAAGGTATAGTTGTTATCACCCGTTAATGGCTCTTGATTATCATCATAAGTATTCGCATAATAAACGGCATCTTCTATTCTATTTGCTCCTAATCCTTCATAAGCTATAACCGCTCTTAAAAAATAATCTGTACCATAATTCCCCATCAAACTATCTAAATTCACCGTCCAGTCTTTATTCCCGTTCCCTTTTGTATAGTAGGTATTAATCATACTCAATACCTCTTGAGGGATCAATTCTAGTCTATTTTTAACTGGTTCACTAAAAGATTCCAAATCAAAAGATTGGTTTTTAGCAACACCTATCATTTTTAGATCATTATTAATGGCAGCATCATTAGGCGTTAGTGGATTATCAGCTAATAATCCAGCCATTTGATTAAAGAAAACACCAATAGGCATTTTTTGAATCAATTGATTAGGATTAGGCATATTACCTGTGTACTTCAAAACGTTTTTGATAGGGGTTTTAGGCGTTGGTGAAATATGCTGTTCATACGACCATATATCAAATTCCTTTTGTAGCTGAGAAACGACTTTTGCATCATTGGAGTTATCCACTTCAAATCGTCCTAATATCCACACAAGATTAGTCGGCGCCTGAAAAATCCCGTCAATAGTCGGATCATGTTCATACTCTTTTAAATTTGAATCGTTAGGCCCTATGATTAAGTAATTCCCTGCATTCGTATAACCGGTACGAGTACCTGGCGATATAAATACATTCGTATAAGCATCTAACATGGGCATCATATAGTAATATGTTTTTCCATTGATAATAGTAGAAGGCATTTCTAAAATTTGTGCCCCCTTTGTCAAGTCTAAAAAAGCAATGGAATAGTAGGTATCTACATTTGGACGAACAACCGAAGTGTCACTTGCCGATACAAAATTTTGCTTTAACGCAAATTGATTAACCGGAATTTCAGGATTGATAAACTGATTTTTCGTCAATTCCATAATCACCAAAGGGAAACCAGCAATATACGCCTGTGTAGCAGCTTTTACAGTATCCTGTTGTGCTTGTGTGAGTGGAGAAATAGCTGAATTATCTTCAAGGTTACAATTGTTAAATAGCATACTAAAAATAGTCAATAGAACTGTAATAGCAATTAATTTACTTTTCATTTTTAATTTGAATTTTAGGTATAAAATAGAAGGGTATTTCATGACGCAGTTCGAGGTTCAATGAAAATGAACTGTTGCGTTACCCTATATTTTATCCCTATGTTGTTATAAGAATTATTGATTTTTTGAATTTTTCGGTTTGGGGAAGTTGAGGTAAAGCATACTTAGCAAAGTCCTAATAAAAGCTGCTCTTTATTGCCTAAAGAGCGGCAAACTACTACTTGGTTCTTATCAAGTATGCTAATCTTCAGACAGGATTTACAGGATTCACAGGATTGACCTGCGAAATAAAAATCTGTCGTATTTCTTAGTCTATTTTTATAAATGGTAATGTAGCAGATAAATCACCATTGTCACTTTGAATGTGTAAGAAGTATTGACCTTTAGGAAGGTGGTTTATTGGAATAGAAGTCTTATTTTCATATTGTGTAATTGGTGATACAGGTTGCCCCAAAGTATTATAAATCATGACCTGCCCTTTTCCACCCTCTACATTTAAATCATTTCTTGCTACAGTTGGATAAATTTTAATGGCGTTATCATTTAATGTAGTTGTTGTTATTTCTACAATGTGGGAATATTCAAAATTTCCATCAAAATCCATTTGCTTTAGGCGATAGTAGAGACGTTGCACTGCCACGTCTTTACCATTGTAATCCGTATAACTATAATCTTGCGTCTCCAACGTCGTACCTGCACCGTCTATGAAATCAAGCACGTCCCAATTTTCACCGTCGATGCTACGCTGCACTTCAAACCCTTCATTGATTTCTTCACTAGCCGTTTGCCAAGTTAGTTCTACACCTTCGGCAGTTGCTTCCCCTCTAAAAAAGGTCAATTCTACAGGAAGTCCATGCGTATAATCTGCACGAATATATTTTAAATCACTATTCGTAAAATCTTGATAAGAAATTGCAGGGTTACCATCAATAATTGCCATACTTAATAAATTTCCCATTGCAGCAGAACCATCATCTAAAACTTCGTGCGTTCCCCAAGATGTTCCATTAGCATCTTGACTTCTCAAATACCTTAAATCTTGATCACCAAAACCTGCATAATAAGCAATCGCTGGTTGTCCATCTACCACTAACATTTTCGTTTCTTCGCCATAGTGTGAAGCCGCCAATACAGGTGAACCCCAAGTTGTACCATCAGTATTGGTTGCCCTAATATATATCAATCTTTTATTGGTGAAGTCACCAAAAACAATCGCTGGATTGCCATTTATAGCCTTTAACGAGGTATGTAAACCCACATTGTTAGTAGAAAATACAGTCATCGGTGTTCCCCATGAACTGCCATCTGCATTGGTTGCTCTTACATATATTAAGTCTTGATTTGTTGCATCATAATACGAAATGGCAGGTCGTCCATTGATGACGGCTAAACTTAGGTGTTGCCCAACATTTCCCGTAGAAGCTACTAAAACAGGTGTTCCCCAAAAATCACCATTTGCATTGGTTGCTTGTACATAATACAAATCTCCATCATCACTATCATAATAAGCAATAGCTGGTTTTCCATTCACCTCTTCGAGGTCAAAATATCGTTGAGCAGTATTATTTGTAGTGACACTTGCGGCAACCACAACTGTACTATTCCAAAAAGTACCTGATGCATCACTTGCTCTTGTGTAGCGAATATCACGGTCAAATGCAGACGAGCTTACAACGGCTGGATTTCCATTAATAATTTCCATATCTACATCGAAATAACCTGTAAAGTTACCAGCATCTATTGTAACTGATGATCCCCAAGTTGTTCCTTTACTGTCTGTTGCTCTTCGATACTTTACTACATAATTATTTAGTGGATCACAATAAGCAATGGCTGGTTTTCCATCTACTTCTAACAGAGAGTTATTATAAGTGGATAAACTACCATTAATTAAAACCGTTGCTCCTGGATCGTTCTAATCGTGTTGAGCATTGATGATACCCACACCTGTGAGGCATATAATAATAGTAAGGATAGCGATTAAAGCATTTTGCTTAAGATTAATAATTGTGC
>CAYLSF010000025.1:0-19696 GCA_964385675.1 uncultured Saprospiraceae bacterium | reverse complement strand
ATGATTTCATTGTTTTTATGATTTGTATTAATAATTAACCTTTTCTAATGAAATATCATTTCTCTAAACCTTACTGTAATAAGTCACTATCATAAACTATTTCTGTTTTCAAGTTCATACGACACTTTTGAGGTTTAGAGAAGTAATATTATTGAATTTATCTAATCGCTAAATAGAATATCGCAAATTACCGTTGCAAATCCTTTACTTCTTGGTAATCTTCCTAATATAACCCGACAAGTGCCATCTTGCAAGTTTCGGTATTCAACTGACTCGTTATCAGTAAGTTGGGCAGTAAATATTTGTTGTGTTGTATGCTTAAACCGTACAGTTACAAGACTTTCAGACATACAATCACTTCTACGTTTAGCTCCTGGACCTGGAGTAGTTTGACCCGAAGGGCAAGAGATACAACTTGTAGAATTAGGGCTTGATTGATACGTTCCATCAGGACACGCAGTACAACGATCATTATTTTTTTGATTTATAAAATATCCAGGTCTACAACTAATCTCAATAGTACAGTCACTAAAAGATGTAGACCCTGTATTTAGAGTAATCATACCAATTGGGCAAGAGATGCAAATTGTATTAAAGTTTCGCTTTCGTCTTCTCTTCTCCATATAGGAATCTTTAGGGCAGGCAGCACAGGAAAAGCTACGATCCTTATAATTAAACATAACAAACTCCCCAGCATCGCAACCTGCACACTTACCGTTTTCAGTCTTACCCAAAAAACAAACAAATTGAGGAATACCAGTTTTAGGGTCTTTAATATACATTCCACCGGATTTGCCCGGATTGAAGTAATCATTATTATCATACTCCATAGGTCGAAACCCGTCAATATCAATGTATTTCATTGGATTATTTAAACTATAAGTATAGCGATTGACTTTTTGTGTCGCTTCATTGTCACTCGGAAATTGGTCTTTGCTCAGAAACCGTGCTATATTTGCTTGATAATCTCTCGCTCGAATGTGATAGTGTCCATTGTCCTTGTATTGTACGCCATATTTGCCCCATTGTTGAAAAGGTTGGTCAGTATTGCCGTTATGGTTAACAAAATTCCCAAAAGGGTCAGCGGCATAGGTATCCGTAACATTACCATTATCATCAGTCAAGGCTTTAGTGTGACCAATATAGTCAAACGCATAGAATTGTGCATTGCCTTGAGCGTCTAATCGCCACCCTAAGCCATCAGGTGTTTGTACATAGGAAGCTATGACATTATTTTGGTTGTCAAGCGTCCGTATAACTTGTGATAAATCATTTGCTATATCTACTTGATAACGAGTTTCGGTACTGCCTTTGACCTCTTTTATAAGATGATACCCTGCATCATGTGTATTCGTTGTTGTTACACCATTATAGGTATAGGTTTTTAGTAAGCCGAGTTCGCCCCAAGTGTAGTTTGCCCCTTGTCCATCAGCTGTTATTTCCCCTTTATCATTTACGGTATAATTACCTTGAGGGGTGCTAATAAGGCGATTATCATCTCCGTATATATAGTTAGCTGCTTGATTGATATAAGCAGGACTTATTGGTTCTATAGTCGAAATACTTGTGACATTACCACCAGCATCATAAGTTAACGTATTTCTATTAATCAAAACATTACCACCAGGCTGATAGTTGGCATAATTGGTTAATTGACCTGCGTTATCATAAGACAAGTTTGTCGTTGTACCATTAGAATTGGTGATACCTGTCAATTGTCTATCCGCATTATAGGTTCGGTCGGAGTAGTTGCCTAACCAATCTTCTATTTTAGTAGGTAAACCTACCGCATTGTAAGTTACTGTGACAACATCTGTTCCGCTATAAGTAGTTGTGGTTCGGCGACCCACATTATCATACCCATAACTTGTTGTTAATCCATGTGGATCGGTGACTTGTGTAACTTGACCAATGGTATTTCTTACTAAAGTAGTTGTACCATTAGCATTGGTCATACTTGTCAATAAGTCTTGATTATCATAAGTAAACTGATAAGCACTACCATTCGAAGTATTCAACTGAGTAATTCGGTTGTTATCATCATAAGTCATTGTTGTCATGATGCCGTTAGGGTCTGTTTTTGTTAATTCATTCCCGTGACTATCATAAGTCCTTGTAGTTGTATAGCCCTCAGCATCTACTTCGGTCAGTAGTTGGTTATCATCATTGTAAGTCATGGTTTTAGTGTTACCATTGGCATCTGTAACTGTTAATATATTCCCATTGGCATCGTAAGTAAGAGCATTTGTCCCATTCATCGGATCTTTCACCTGTGTTAACTGACCGATATTGTTATAGGTATATTCTGTCGCATCGCCTAAGGGATTGGTCACTTTAGTTAAATCTCCAACACTATTGTACTCATAAGCCGTGGTTCTATTTAGCGGATCTATTTCCGAAGTCAATCGCCCAAGTTTATCGTAGGTCATTTGTGAGGTATGACCTAACGGATTTGTTTTTGATGTTTGATTACCTCTGCTGTCATAAGTAAAAGTTGTCGTTCCAAGTGCATGGGTTTCAGTTGTGACTTGACTGTTAGCATCATAAGTGTAGTCCCTCGTATCACCATTGGCATCTGTTACGGTTGTCAGGAGTCCTAAAGTATTATAACTGTAGTGTGTTGTTTGATTTAAGGCATTTATTTCTTGCACTTTCTGGTTTTTATTATTGTAAGTGTAAGAGGTTGTTGCCCCATTTTTATCCGTCACAGAAGTTAAATTACCAACGGCATCATACGTCCTTTGAGTCGTAAAGCCCATCGGGTCGGTTATTTGTGTAATTTTACCAATAGCATCGTACTGTATTTGTGTAGTTTTTCCAATCCTATTAGTAATGCTTGTTTTTCTACCGTTGTTATCCAGCGTATATTGAACAGTACTACCATCAGCATAAGTCATGCCCGTGATTTCACCATTGTTATTGCGTGTATAGCTTTTTGTAATATTTTTGGCATCGGTAATACTATTGATATATCCTTCGTTGTCACGAGTATATGTCGTAGTTTGACCTGCTGCATTGGTATGTGTTAGCAGTCGATTGTCATTATCATAGGTGTATGTTGTGGTTTGCCCTGCTGCATTCGTGCTTGTTAAGATATTGTCATTAGCGTCATACGTGTAGCTTTCTATCCCATTCAGTGCATCTTTAATAGTGGTTAATCTACCGTTATCATCGTAGGTATATTCCTCACTATTTCCTGCTGGATCGGTTGCTTTAGTCATACGATTTAATACATCATAGGTATAGGTTGTTGTATTACCAAGCGGATCGGTTTCACTAATCAGACGATTGAGTGCATCATAGACCATTTGTTTTGTATTGCCCAATGGATCTGTCAAACTGGTGTTATTCCCTCGACTATCCACGCCGACTGTGTACGTTCCTAACGGATTTGTTACGGTAGCAGTAGAACCATTAGCACTATACGTATAGGCTACACTATTACCGTTGGCATCTGTTTTTGATTTTAATCTTTCCAAAAAATCATAGGTATATAAAACAGTATTTCCAAGAGGATTGGTTCTTTGTGTCATTTTATTTTGAGCATTGTAGGTGTAAGTAGTTGTTTTTCCACTTTCATCCGTAGAAGCTGTCAAATTACCAACTATATCGTAAACATTCGATTTGAAGTTTCCTAATGGATTGGTTTCTTTTGTAACTTGTCCTGCATCATTGTATTCAAGCTGTCGAGTATTTCCATTTCTATCTGTTAAACTTGTTAAGCGACCAATGCCATCATATCCAATTGTATAACTGCCATTTGTTGTGGTCACCCCTGTCAAATCACCTGTAGAATTATTGTATTGATAGGTGGTCTGAACACCGTTTCCATCTGTATAACTTACCTGCTGACCGTCACTATTATAAGTTAAGGCTATAGTACTACCATCGGGATTAGTCCAAAGCGTAATATTGCCATTAGCATCATAAGTTATAGCAGTTACTTTGCCTTTGGCATCAGTCATACTTGTCTGTCTATTAAGTGCATTGTAAGTATAGGTTGTTGTTGCACCTAAAGGATTTGTTGTTTTTGTTAAATTCCCTTCATAATCATATTCATACTGTGTAATATTACCTGCTTCATCCGTCAATTTAGTTAATAAGTCCAAATCGTTGTATTCGTAATAAACATTATTGCCTAAGCCATCTGTTTTTTGTATCAAACGATAAGCATCATCATGATAATAAATACTGGTATTACCTAACGGGTCAGTCACTGTACAAGCATTCAGCACAGGTGTATCATACTGATAAGTATAGTTTCCACCAGCAGGGTTAGGTTGTTGTATAACTTTACCATCAGCATTATAAGTTGCTTGTGCTTGAGTATTATTAGATGGATCTATTACTTGTGTTAATAGATGATTACTGTAGTTGTATTGAAATGTTCCACCAAGTAGCGTTGTCGCTTGTGTCAAATCACCATTACCATCATACGTAAAGGAAATCGTACGATTAATGTTATCTGTTACGGTTATAATTCGATTGTTACCATCGTAAGTAAAATCATAGTATCTTCCTGTTGCGAAAGTTACTTTTGACAAATTACCACTTGTATACGTAAAGGTTGTCGTATTACCATTAATATCTTCAATGGTCTGTAACTCACCAGTATTATCAAAAGTGTATTTCATACCATCATCTTGTAATAAAATATAATTTGTCACATCTAAATACATACTATCCGTTACACCAATATATTTTGGCACAGCAACACTACCATTGTATTTAAAATAACTAAAATGTCCATCACCATGATGTACCGTCCAGTCATTGCCATTGACGGTAAGATAAGTATGGTAAGTATGTGACCAACCATATCCTAAAGGTGTACTTGTTGTATTTTGAGAGTTGTAATATCGCATAAACACATTATCATAGAATAAGCCACTTAATGTTATGTCTAATTGTGACCAAGCAAATGCACCAGATGCTAAATTGATATTAGTTGGTGAAGATTGAGCGAGAGAATGGAAAGGAATGCTATTCGTAGGTCTTTCTTTCGTATCAAACTCAAAAGGACCTACCCATAAACTCGGTTGGTTAGCACTACAAACTGCTCGTACATAAAACTCATACGTTGTATTTTCCGTTAAACCTGTTAGGTTGTGTGGATTAGTCATTGTGTTAGAAACGATAGTTCCGGTTCCTTGTGTAAAACCTTTTAAACCCCATTCGATGTCCCAAGCCGTTGCAGAACCATTCTCTGTCCAACCCAAATCGGCTGCTGTATTCGTTACATTGGCAACGGTTAAATCAGATGATGCAGTACATTCATAAATAGCAATATCATCTATAGCTATATCGGTTTCAAAACCACTACCACCTACATACCTAAAACGAATAGCAACATTGGACTGATTAGCATAACTCGTCAAATCTATGATTTCTTGTAGCCAATTATTGCCTTGGTCACCACTTTTTGACCAAATATTTAACCATAGATTGCCACCATCAGTAGAAACCCAAACTTCCAAACTGCCCATTGTGCTACCATACATATGATACCAAAAAGAAAGCGTTGGTGTCGTCAAAGCTGAAAAATCAAAAGTTGGACTATTGACTTTTGCATTGTTGTTGCCACATCCTACAAAGATAAAATTGCCGCTACCAGAAGTATGGTCGTTATCAGGTCCAGTATTGCCCCAAGTTGTTGCCGCACTTCTTGCTGTCCAGTGGTAAGTATCGTTGACATCATTTGTCCAGTCACCTGTCAAATTATCATTAGAGTTACAAAAAAGAAAACCATCGTTAGGCGTTAAAGCATCGAAGTTTTCGGTGTAGGGAAAGGTCGAAATTGTATTCAACGGTGCGGAAGAAGCTAATATAAGTTGACCAAAGTCATTAACCCCATTAATAGTTATGTTGTTGCCCGAAATACTTCCTGAACCAACGGATGTCCAACTTCCTGTACTTGTTAAATCTCTTCGATACAAGGTCGCATTTCCTGTTCCTATCAAAGGAAAAGTAAGGTTGGTGCTAAAAGTCCCACTGCTTCCTCCGTTGTCAAATAATTCTATTAAGTAATAATAATCTGTTTGATAAGTTTCTGTAATATTTGTTGTCACATTAGGCGTTTCATTGATTTTATGCACAAATATATCTTGAGCTGCATCAAAGGCATTTGGTGTATCATCTAAGGTGACATCTCCTATACTTATACTTGTATTTTGGTGTCCTATCGTATAATTGACGGTAATATCGTCATATATTGTAGCGGTAGAAGTCATAATCGCACTGTTCGTCATATTATGACAAGTTCCATCGTGACTATTCGTAGATTCATCTATGACTTCACCACTTGTGCTATTAGCCGTAGTCATATTGTCAAATGGATAATAGGCTACTAAGTTGGCTTCGTTACCTATAAGTTTATTGTACTTATTTTGTCGAATTTCAGTTGGTGTTCGTGCATCGTTCCAAAGTCTAACCTCTTCTATTTGTCCATTAAAATAGCCTGTATTTGAACCTGCAACACTACTTCCAGTATCATTGGGTTTTGCTCCTAAAAATGTAGGGGTAAAACTTGTTTTTAGCGTTCCATTATAAGCACTGGAACCTACGGCTATACCATTTTCATATAAAATTAAATTTGAACCATCTGCTACAAAAGCAACGTGTATCCATTTCCCTAATGTAATGGTATTAGGAGAAACAACAGAAACTGCTGCACCATTAGATTGTGAAATAAAAATACTCAATTGTTGAGTGTTGTTGTGTAATCCAAAGTGAAAAGCTCCATTAATACTATTGCCCCAGTTCTTGATAATAGTTCCCCAATTAGTGTTCGCATCTACATAAATCCATGCAGAAAATGAAATCTCTCCTCCTGAGAAGTTACTCGCAAGAGTTGTTGGTAAGGTAACATAATCATTTGACCCATCGAAATCTAAACTTTTATGCTGTGCTAAAGTAATGGTTGGCAAAATGCCAAATAGTAAAATGATGTAAATGATTTTCCTCATTTTGACAGTATGATAAGTTATTTTTAAAAATTGTTTAATTAACACTGCAAATGACAGAATTTTATGAAACTAAGACTATAATAGATGTAACATGGATTTAGTAGATGTAACATTTAAATAAATTGATATTGTTAATAGGCTGTTTAATAGGTTTTTATTAATAATTTTGAAATTAATGTTTTTAAAAAAAGTGTAAAGTTGATTTATCAATCATAATGACTACATAAACCAACTTCATCTTTGGGGAAACTGAATATTCCTAAACTTCCGATGGACGCTTATTATAATGTTTCTTAAAAACTTGTGTAAAATGACTTGGTGAAGAAAAACCTGTTCGGTAAGCGACTTCTGCTATAGATAATTGCTTTCTTTGGAGTAAATCGTGTGCTTTTTCTACACGTAAACTTTGAACATATTTACTAGTGCTTTTATTGGTTAAGGCTTTGATTTTACGATGAAGTTGCATTCTGCTCATCTGAAATGTTTGTGCTAAAACACCAATCTCTAAATTGCCCTTATCTAAATTTTCCAAAACATAAGTTCGGAACGATTTGATAAATTTATCTTCGATTTCAAATGATGTATTTTCTGATGTTTCGACTTTTTTAGTCGTTCCATTAGTTGTACTATAACGTTGTTGTAATAATTGTCGTAACTCAATCAATTTATAAATCCGCAGCACCAATTCATCGGCACTAAATGGTTTAGTGAGGTAAACGTCTGCCCCTCGCTTGATGCCCTCCAAACGACTTTCTAAAGCAGTTTTAGCGGTTAATAAAATAATAGGAATGTGAGAGGTAACTGCATTTTTACGCATCGCTTTAGTGACTTCGAAGCCATTTTTTTGAGGCATCATTACATCAGAAATAATCAAATCAGGCACAACTTCAATCGCTTTTTTAATACCAATTTGTCCATTCTCTGCTTCTATGATTTCGAATGTTTTAGTATCAATACAGGATTTGATATACGTTCTAATATCTTCATTGTCCTCAATGATAAGCAATCGTAAACGTTCTTTTACATTTAGTTTTGGTAATAGTTCGGAAGTAATCGAGGTGGAAATATTAGTAGGAAAAATAGTTGTTTTATCTATTTGCTGACCTGATATTTCTTTAATTTCTATCGGAATATGTAGCGAAAAAGATGTACCTACACCAACTTTACTATCAACGGTTATTTTACCATTTTGCAATACAATCAACTCTTTCACCAATGCTAAACCAATACCAGTTCCTGCCTGTAAACGAGTGTCTGAGCCATCAACTTGATGAAATCGATTAAAAATATGAGTTTGTGCTTCGATCGGAATACCGATGCCATTATCGGCTATTTTAAAATAGATATTGGGTTCGTTATTGATTATTCTTTCAGATAATTCAATACTGATTTTTCCATTTTTAGGTGTAAATTTTAAAGCATTAGATAAAAGGTTAAAAACAATTTTGTGCCACTTATCTTTATCAAAAATTGTTGTCCATTCTTTTGCATTAGTTTGAAAGTCAATGGTTAGATTTTTATTATCTGCCAATGGTTTGAGTTGTTCAATTAATTGATTTGTAAATTCAATAATGTCATAATTCACCAATTCTACAGGCATTTTTCCCACTTCTAATTTAGACAAATCTAATAGTTGATTGACTAAATCCAATAAGTGTTTTGCGTTTTTATCAATAATATTGAGGTATTCTTGTACAGGTTTTGGTAAGTCCTGCTTTGCTAATAATTGCGTTGGTCCAGCAATTAACGTCAACGGTGTGCGAAATTCATGGGTAATATTAGAAAAGAATTTTGTTTTTGCTATATCTAAGGCTTTTAAGTCTTGAGATTGCTGCTCAATAATCAATTTATCCGCTTCAATTTTTGAAGTTCGCTTTTTAACCTCAAATGCTAAAGTTGCTTTATCCTTTTCTAATCGCTGTATGCTTTTTTCATAATAGAACCAAGCTATTCCTGAGATGACAAAGATACACAAGCAGATAAACCACCCTTGTAAATAAAATGGTTTCAAGACTTTTATTGTCAATTGTAATTCCGAAGTTGACCAAGATTGACTACCTGTTTTACCTTTGATTTTTAGCGTATAAGTTCCATAAGGCAAGTTTGTAATTCGGATAAAGTTTTCGTTGCTATATTGCCAACGATTGGTATAACCTTCGATTTTATAGGCGTAAGTTTGATTCTCTTTATTTGCGAAATTGAGCAATGAAAAACGAATTTCGACTAATTTATCTGATGGTTTTAAGATAAGTTTTTTCAATTCGTATAATAAATCAGTTTTATCCGTAAATTCTTCTTTATCATCTTCCAAAACCAATAAATCCGTAAATGTTAATGGTGTTTTATTTTGAGTTTGGTTGATAAAATCTTTCGGCTGAATAGCGACTAAACCGCCTAAGCCTCCAAAATACAACGTTCTATTTTTTGCTTGATAATGAGAAGTAGAGTTAAACTCATCATGTAGCAAACCATCATCCATTGTAAAGATTTGAACCTGTTCGGTTTCTTTATCCATTCGCATTATGCCATTATCACTTGACATCCAAAGATTGTTATACGCATCTTCATAAACGGAATATAAATAATTATGTGATAAGCCATCATTAGTGGTAAATTGTTTTGTCTTATCTTTTTTGTTAGGTTGCCAACGAATTAAACCTGCACCTTTAGTTGCCAACCAAAAAACACCTTGTTTATCAATATGTAAATGTTGAATATAGTCAAAAGGAAAATCATCAGAGGCTTGACTGAAATGTGCCAAAATGCCATCTTTTTCAGTCATCTGAAAAATACCATTATTAGTAGCTAACCAAATATTTTTACCATACTGTTTAATGGCATTAACTTTAGTGGTTTTTAAAATATTGAATTGATTATATTTTGTAAACTCCTGGCTATCATATGTTTTAGGATTAAAAAGTAATAAACCTTTATCTGTTCCAATTAGAAAATCCTTACTGTTGTTGACTGCTATCATTGAGTTAGAATAAATATCATTTTTGGGGACGAGGTAGGTTTGTTTATTTACCAAATCACTAATAGTTATCAAATATTCATTACTGTAAATTCCGGAAAATATTTTATCATCATAAAAATAGGTAAAAGCACTTCCATTTATTGCTCTAAAAATCTCAAGCGTTCTTAACTTTGGATTATATTGATAACCTTGACTATTATTAAAATAGATATTTCCTTGTTCGTCCTCTGTAATACCTCTACAATCAGATAGGCGTTCCCTTTGGTGAATAATTTTAATATAGTTTTTTCTGATATGAATTTTTACAATCCCCGATGATGTACCAAGCCATAATACATTTTCGTGTATCCAAATATTTAGTTGGTCTATGTAGGTGGTCGCATCAATGATATTTGAGAGGTCTTTAATGATATTTTTCTGTTCATCTAACAAACAAACTTTCTCATCTTCTAAAATGAACCAAATTTCACCGATTCGATATGCCCTAATATTAGTATCCTCTATTTTCTCCCGTTTCTTTACATCAATTCGGTAAAATTCATGGGTAACTTTTTCTTGATATTTTTTAGAAAAAATAGTGATTTCTTGATTTTCTTCATCACTAAAATCTTTTATGGTTACCCATAATATAACATTCCTTTCTATACTTATATCAGTAATTGTATGCTTAAAAGTCGTTCTAATCGTTTGTTTATTCGATAAGTTAGTTTGTACTAAATCATTCTCAACACCAATAAAAAGATTATCATTTTTATCAATCGAAACTGCAGTAATTGATTTATTTCGAGTTTGAAAAATCTTTATGAATTGCTTGTTTTTTAATAAAAATAATTCACCTTTATTCGTTACAATCCATGAGCGATTTTTAGCGTCATTGATTTTTAAGCAAACCACATCCTGAACTTGGAATGGTAATCTATTTCTAAAATAAGTTTCAAAAGATTGAGTTTGATTTGTCTTCGTATCAAATACATCAATATGATTAATTTTTCGACGGAAAAACTTATCTATTGCTCGATTATCTTGATAAAACACCCAAAGTTTATTTTGTCCACCATTCGCTATTTGATGGATGTTTGAATTACGGTGTAATCCATTTTTTTCTTTTGTGAATAATTTAAAATGATAGCCATCATAGCGATTTAAACCATAGTTCGTACCTATCCACATAAAACCGTCATCTCCTTGATACATTGCAGAGGTAAAAAGGTTTGCTAAACCATCTTTTGGAGTAATATTCTGAATATCAATAATATATTTTTGTGCATTGAGATTATATAAGGGTAATATCATTATCCATATTAGAATAATATATTTACTAAAGTACATAATATTTTTGGTCGTTTATACTAGTAAGGTGTTCTGTTATTTTCAAACTCAGCTACAGACTATAAAGTAGTTCAAGCTAAAATACAATTTTTCCAATATGAACCATATATAATTAATCGTTTTATCAAAAAGATTTAGAGATACTCTAAATAAGTATTAGATGAAAAATTAAGATTGTATTCTAATATTTAGAAGTATAAGATGAGGGAGCATAGAATAATAAAATATACTTAAAAAAACAGGTCCCAAACTCCAAAACATAGTAATTACGCTTTGGAATTTGGGACCTGTCTATCAACAAAGTCAAGTTTAGGATTTAAAGTTTCAATTTATTTAATCCTTAACTGCTGTGTAACAAAAATCGTATTGTCTTCTAATTGATTCAATTTCTTAATCGCATCAACCGTCGTTTTATATTTTTGGGAAATACTGTACAAAGTTTCTCCATTATTAACTTCATGTAGGACTGCATTTTCAGCAACTGGTTGAGCCTCTTTTAATTTTCCTTCATAATCATATTCGATATTGAAAACTAATTCTCCTTTGTTCGTTAATACTTCTCTTGCCTTTTCTTCTACCTCAACGCCCTTAGTCGTATTTTCCGTAGTAATGATTTTATCTAATTTTACATCTGCTGTATTTGCAGAAACATTGTAGAAATACACCCCTGGCTTTTTTGATGTATGGGTTGAAACCCCTTTTGTAGTATTTTCTGTAAAATCAAAATTTGGACGATTGGTAATCGTTTTAGGTTCCATTTTAAAGACAGGCTCGGATGTAAAGTAATAGTAGGTCTTAGGTATATCCCGTTTTTCTAATACGATATTTCCACCTTTTGCTGTTCCTAAATTGGAAGCCAAAGTATTATTTACGGGCTGACCACTATCACATTTTTGTGTTAAAAATTGTCCTAAAGATTGACCATTGATTGCTGTTAACTGAATATCACAATTTACCGTTGTTTCTTTAATGATGCCAATACCCTCTGCCAGTTCAATCTTCAATGGTTTTTGACAAGTTTCTAGGAGTTGTTCCGTTGTCATTTTTCTAAAATCATCATTGGCAATCATAGAAAAAGAACGTTTAGGATGGGTTTCACTTATCACCTTGATTAAGTTATAGGTTTTATAACATCCCATAGACGCTACGTCATTCGCAAAAAATTGAGCTTGTTTATTGACATTATCGCCATAAGCGAGCCGCTGTGCAGGATCGTATAATGTATTCTTATCGTATTTAAAAGAATAATAAGGACTAGCATAACGAATATAATTAGCATTTTCTTCCACTTGAATCACTAAACTCACTTTTTGAGCAGCATATACTTCTCCACTTTTATAAACGGTATAAACGGTCATTTTACCCTCATTAATTTGATTAATTAATTCAGGCGTAAATTGTATCGCACAGGCATCCACTATTTTACTTTCTTTATCCGCACGGACTTGCTTTAAATCACTTTGCACCGTATTTAAAATGACCTTATTAAAAGCATTTTGTTTAACATGATAACTGATATGCTTATCTACTACAGATAAACCATTTACTGCATACTCATACTTATCCACACAGTTTAGGTCAGTTTTAATTAATAGTGTTTCTTGTGCAGTTAGCATTGTACTACTACCAGCTATGACCAAAAGCCAAATCACAAATTTGATTGTCTGTCTCATCTTTATCATTTTTTTAAGTAATAGACGGGAGATTGTTTTTTGAAAAAATAAATTTTAAGCACTGATAATCAATAACTAATATGAGTTTTACTTCTTATATAATTCGCAAATATGTATCTTTTCTCGTAAAAGTTCAATACAGTTAGTAAAATAACCCTAAATTGTTCTTTAAATTATTAACAGGACACTGTCTGAAGCGATACGTTGTATTTCTAAAAGGAACAAAAATCATACCTTACTATGAAAATGAAATGCTACCTTTCATTTTGTTTAATCTATTCCATAATATGGACGCTTTATAGTTGCCAATTGTCTAATTCAACGGTTAGTGTAGTTGTAAAGTTGCAAGAAACCCTCCCAAATGCTATTATTACTGAAATAGAACCGACTCAAGATTTTTATCAAACTGCTTTTGAAATTCAATTACCCCAACCGCTTGACCATCTACAACCTACACAAGATAGTTTTTCCCAACTCATTCACTTATCGTTTGTAGATTTTAATGCTCCTGTAGTTGTGGAGACAGAAGGCTATAGTCTTTATCATTTTCAGCAGCACAAGCCTTTGAGTTCATTGTTAAAAGCGAATCAAATTATCATTGAGCATCGTTATTTAGGACAATCAAAACCTGATAGTTTGAATTGGGACTACTTGAATACCAAACAAGCAGCCGCTGATCATCACCGCATTATTGAGTTATTGAAGCCTTTTTTCAAAACAAAAAAATGGATAAGTTCGGGATTTAGTAAAGGCGGACAAACCGCTTTATTTCATCGCCGACATTATCCCGATGATGTTCTCGCTACCGTAGCTTTCAATTCACCGATTCCATTAGCACAACAGGATAAACGCCTTTATGATTTTTTTGATACCATAGATTCAGATGAGTGTCGTCAAAAAATCATGGACTATCAACGATTAGTTTTACAAAAACAAGAGGACTTACTACCCTTATTCGAGCAATATGCACAAAAAGAAAAAATAACCTTTAAGCAATCGAGTTTAGCTATTGGTCTGGAATACGGGGTCTTAGAATACCCTTTTTCTTTTTGGCAATATCATCATATTGATTGTAATAATATTCCTACAGCACAGGATAGTTTACAAATTATCTTAGACCATCTTACCAAAGTTGTCGGTTTTGGCTGGCTCTCCGACAAAGCTTTTGGAGACCCTACTATGTATCAATTTCATACTGAATTAGGGTATTATGGCTATGTTACCAAAAATGTAAAAGATCTTTTACAACACGCTCCGTTCGATGCCAATAATCTACAATTTGCTCCAAATGCAAATGAAATTTCATTTGATTCCACGATTTCTAAAGATTTAAAACAATGGTTGGTTGAAAAAGGAGAACGGATTCTTTATATTTATGGAAGCAATGATCCGTGGGCAGCTGCTGGATTACAACAAACCAATGCTAATTGCATCATTTACACACTACCGTTTGGAAATCACGCTACTTTTATAGAAGATTTTCCTACAAATGAACAACAAGAAATTATAACACTGCTGAATCAGTGGCTTGACGAGTAAAAAATGGTTATATTGATTTATTGTTATATTGTCGTATTGCTATATTGACTTATTGACTTTCCTGATAGAAATCGGGAGACTTATTGACTTATTGGTAAGTAAAAGCTATACATAAAAATTGATAGTAAACATTCTAATTCCTTAATAATCAAACTACAATAAAACAATATGACAATAAAACAGTAAGACAATATATATTCACCAATCCTCCTCACCTTTTATCAGACTTATTTATTTTCTAAACCTTGCTATATGTTCCTTTTTGTAAAATCCAATCTGTAACGTATAGCTTGCAAAATCACACATACATGAAAAAAGTAGTTACACTTCAAATTCTACTATGTTTAGGATTAATAGGACTTGTAACGCCTACTTTTGGTCAACTCTCCGAGAGTAATGATCAGCAAAACGTAGAAGATTACTGGCAATCCAGAACGGTAACGCCTTACTATCCAAATTCAAGAAGCGCAACAGGTACTTGTGATTTAAACTTACAATACCTCTATAATGTGGCGGATACTACAAGTTCTACGAGTATTGTAGGAGCGATTCATATTGGAAATGAATTTTGGATTTCTCGTTGGAATACACCTGACCTTTGGCGATTAACAACTAATGGTCAATTGATTGAAAATTTCACAATTTCGGGGTTAACCAATGTACGTTCGTTAACATGGGACGGTACGCATATCTGGGCAGGTAATGCTACAACGACGATTTACCAAATCGATCCAGCGACTAAAAGCATTGTAAGCACTGTAAGCGTACCTGAAAATGCTAGACAACTTACTTACGATCCTGATGCAGATAATGGCAATGGAGGATTCTGGTTAGGGAACTGGTCAACTGATATTTATCAAGTTGACATGAGTGGAAATATTCTCACTCAAATTCCTGCTGCTACACATGGTCAAACAGGAATGTATGGTTCCGCTTATGATAATGTTAGTATGGGCGGCCCTTATCTTTGGGTGTTTGATAATGATGCTACACCTTCAGAGGCTGCAATGGTTCAATTACAATTACCTTCTGGTACGCCTACAGGGTTTGTCAAAGATGTTGGGGCAGAATTGGGGTCCGGATTAGCAGGTGGTTTATTTATTGCCAATACAGTTGTTCCCAATCAAGTAACATTAGGAGGGATTCGTCAAACAGGTTTGTTATTTGGCTATGAATTAAACTTCACGCCTTCTACTTGTCAAAGACCCGATGGTCTTGATACTGCTAACGTTACAGGAACAAGTGCAGATTTAAGTTGGACAGCCGGTACGGGTTCTACCTGGAATGTCGAATGGGGCGAAGCTGGTTTCTCACCAGGTTCAGGTACTTTAGTTTCAGGCTTAACGACTACCAATTATAATTTAACAGGATTAGTACCTGGCCGTGTTTATCAATATTGGGTACAAGACGATTGTAGTGGTGGCGATGTAAGTTGTTGGACAGGACCTTTTACTTTTCAAACGATTTGTCCACCGACTATTTCCGCTCCATTTACAGAAGATTTCTTAATTCAAGGCTTACCCGCTTGTTGGACAAGTTATTCCACATCAGGTGAATCATGGCTTGTTAATACGGGTGCTGCTTATGCAGCGGCTGGAGCAGGCGATCACACTGGAAATGGAGGAAATTATGCATGGGTAGATGCTTCTGTATTTAATGGTGTCACTAGTAATGATGTAACACTTGAATCTCCCTTAATTGATGCATCCGCTATCAATGTTCCAGAGTTAGAGTTTTGGATGTTTAGTGTCAATACCAATTTGCCTGGAAATTATAATACCCTCACTGTAGATGTTTACGATGGTGCGAATTGGAATACCGTATTTACCCATCAAACTGATAATGGAGGTTGGACAAAATACATTGTTGACCTATCCAACTTAACCATTACAGGAAATATGCAATTACGCTTTATCATTGACGAATCTGCTCCAGCAAGTCCTTGGTTCAATGATATTTTGATTGATGATGTTACCTTGAGAGAACAACCAACTTGTCCTGTCTCTAGCTCTATTTCAGCTACTAATGTTCAAACTGATGCCTTAGATTTATCTTGGATGGCTAATAGTAGTGCTACGCTTTGGAATATAGAGTACGGTCCCAAAGATTTCACATTGGGTTCAGGAACAATGCTTAGTGGTATCACGAATATGACTGCTACTATTGCGGGTTTAATATCTGGAACTTGTTATGATTTCTACCTTCAAGATGATTGTGGCGGTGGAGATTTAAGTGTATGGGAAGGGCCCTATACTTTTTGTACGGCACATCCTGCACCCTATACTCAGGCTTTTTCTAACGACATTCCTGATGATTGGAGTACCTATTCTACTAGTTTTGAAAAATGGCAATTTGATGATAACATCTCCACGAAAGATGGATTAGGTCATGGTCCTGCTGCTGACCATACTACAGGTAGTGGTTTCTTTGCGTACGTAGATGATTCTGAAAACCCTGCTTCTATGGATGCTGCTTTAGAAACACCTTATGTGGATGTCACAGGTTTAACAGCCCCTACCCTATCTTTCTTTTTCTTGAGTAATAATGAAGGTGGAAATCCAAATGCTACACTCAGTGTAGATGTTTGGGATGGTAGTCAATGGAATACAGGTGCATTTACCACTACTGGAAATTCAATTGGATTAGGATGGCAAGAGGTTAGCGTTCCTTTGAGTAGCTTTTCAATTAGTGGTGCGGTAAAAGCAAGATTTGTTGTCAATGAAGATAACGGTTCTTTCTATGATGATATAGCTATTGATGATGTTAGAATTGGAGAGGGCTATACCAGTGATATAAAATTAGCACATATTGATTTTCCTAGTGAATACCTTAAAATTCCTTATTATCAGTCTGGTTTCAATTTGCAACCTACTGTTGTTATTCAAAATTTAGGAAGTCAGAATGAGTCTGCTGTTAATGTTGATTTTGAAATCTTATCCCCTAGTGGAGCAAGTGTATTTACAGAAACTGTCAATGTTGGTTTAGTAATGCAAGGAGAAGTAAAAGAAGTATCTACTTCGGGACTTTACACTCCAATGGACTTAGGGCAATACACTATTAATGCAACAATAGCTATGGCAACGCCTGATGAAAATCCCGCTAATGATATGCAATCTAGCAGTGATTTATTTGAAATAACAGGATCAACTTTCGCAAGAGACTTGGGTACTACGGAAAGAGAACTAGGGTACGCTCCTGGAGCGAATGGCTATATTGGCAATATATTCACCATGAATGATGATGCCTATATTACGTCTGTCGATATTACCTTGATTCAAGGTGATTCTAGTTTAGCTGGTGAGCAGTTATTTTTAGATGTCTTAGGTGTGGTTAATGGTGTACCCGATGCTAGTATTGTGTATGGAAGTGCGACTGCGATTACGCTAACGGATATTGGAAATGGTAATGAACAAGTCTTTACGATGACCTTTGATCCACCGTTATTTTTAGCGGCTACGGACGTTTGCTTTGCCGTATTAGATGCACCAGATAACGACTTCTTTGTTGGATTATCTGATGAAATCTTCACACCTGAAAAATCTGTTATATCTGATGATTTCTTTACGTGGAGTAGTGCAGAAGACGGAGACAATGCGGGTTCTTTTGCTATTCAGCCTAAATTTGACCCTTGTGGGGTGACGCCGTTCTCTATTTCAGGCTCAACTTCAGGAACGTCAACTAGCGGCGGAAGTGACGGTAGTATTACGATTGCTACTAGTGGCGGTATTGCACCCTTTACCTATACTTGGAGTAACGGAGCAACGACACAGGATTTAACCAATATTCCAGAAGGAGTTTATGACGTAACTATTACGGATGCCTTAGGTTGTAGTCAAACTGAAGCATGGAGCATTTTCTTGACCAATACTATCGAAATGGAAAATTTAAATGCCATTGCTATTTATCCAAATCCTGTTTCAACTACCGCTACACTAGATGTTGAATTTTCTAAAACCACAGATATTCGTATTGATGTCGTCAATGTATTAGGGCAAACAGTTCGTACTATTATAGAAGATAACTTCTTAGAAGGTCAAATCAATATTGATGTACAAGACCTTGCAGCAGGTACTTATTTGATACAGTTACAAGCCAATAATCAAATCCATACGGAGAAAATAACGGTGGTTGATTAATTGAGAACCTGTCTGCCGACAAAGGCAGGTTGAGAATTGAGAATTAATAAACTTAAACTAATGAGATTTTAATCGTTATGTTTTGACTTGAAAATTAATTCTTCACAATATTAATAGTGGAATTTTAAGGTAAATTGATTACAAATCAAATACCTTATAAATTCCACTATTTCATTTTATAGAATAATCACTTATATTGAATTGTTAAATTTTTTATATCGAAGGTCGATTGTCGAAAGTCGATTGTCAAAATCCATACAATGCCAGATTTATACAATTTAAAACGAAAAGTACAGCAGTATAAGGAAGTCTTACAAAATACTGAAAACTATCGTAAAGAGTGGAAAGAAGGGTTTAGAGATTTCATTATTCAGCAGCTCAATCATTTGGTAAAAGAAACAGGATTAGAAGCCACAATAGGCGTACAATCCAATGTAGAAAATATGGAAGCCGTCGTGCTTTCTTTAGGTGATGTGCAAAGTGGTTTATATAGTCAAGTTGGTACGATAGAGCGACACTTAATTAAACACAATGGTTCATTGGTTTATCAACAACTCTTCAATGGAAAAATCATTGTTTTGATTCAATATCCGGCTATCGAAAACTATGGTGAACCTCGTCCACCAAAAAATATTGCCATCTACCGTCCTGAGGAATTAACGGCACCTTACTTTATCAGACACATGGAAGATTTTATCCGTGAAATTACCAATTGGGAAGATTATGACGATGATGAACCCAATAAGCGTATTGGGTTTAAATTTAACTTTGAGCAACAGGAAAAGTAAGCCTAACCAATAGGTAAAGATGACGAAACTTTAGAAGTTTCGTCATCTTTACAATATTTAGTTAAATCCTATTTAATCCATCAAAAAAACCAAACTTTTATGAGTACATTTTATTTAAAAAATACTTATTATTATAAATAGGATGTTTTGAAGTATTTTATTCCGTTTAACTGGATACAAATCATTCTACCCAACCACAGACATAATTAGACAGGACTACTAATTAATTTTTTATTAACCAAATAATTTAAATTTTATAAGTTATGAAGAGAGTCTTACTTAGTTTATT
>CAYLSF010000024.1:0-19765 GCA_964385675.1 uncultured Saprospiraceae bacterium | reverse complement strand
CATATTCTATATACTGCACAACATCCCGTTGGTTCGGCGATTGTTCTACGCCTACGGATTGAATCACGCGACCTAAACCATCAAAATATTGATAGGCTGTTGATTTTTGATTCACACCTAAATTTGCAATACTGCCCGCATTGGTTATTGGTGTCAATAAGGTCGTTGTCCCTACTTTATTATATTGGTCATTGCCTGTACTTGTTGGGTCTTGATAGTGATATTCATTTTGACTTACAATATGCCCATCATCATCTTTGACCAAGACCAAGCGATGAAAATCATCATATTCGTAATGTGTGGTCAAATTACTTTCATTGGTCATAGATGTAACCTGTCGAGTATCCGCGTCATACGTAAGGGTACTCATAATGGCATTTTCGGGATAGAGGCGGAGTTCATCCACTCTTGCAGTTCCTGTAAGGGTAACGGTACTTACATTACTCACCGTCCATTTTCCATATTGCCAAGTGCTGCTACTATTGGTTTTAGATTGACCATTTATAGATACCGTACCATTGCGATACCAAAGCGTGATTTTATAGGTTTTAGCGGCATTTAATCCATTTTTAGAGATACCATTTGCACCAATTCGGTGCAGAATTCCCGATTTACTATTTCCACCCACAGGCGTACCACTATAGGTCCAATTTCCTTTATCATCGCCTTCAAAAGAGGTGTAAGCCACATCCGTTGCTGTTCCATCGGTTACTTTCGCAATCGGTAATTGATTATCATAACCATAAATAAAGGTAGAAGAAATATCATTGACTCGGTTGTATTGTATTAAGTTACCATCATTATCGTAGTCCGTAATTGTTCCCAAGTGTCGGTAGTGATTATCTTTGGTAAATGCTCCATTACTATTGATACCTGAAGTTGTAAAACTACTACTATATTCGGTTGGACTTTCGTTTAACACATGGCTAGTCGTTAAGGTATGTAACCGATGCGGTAACGGATTTCCATTAAAGAGTTTAAACTCTGTCAAACTTGCTCCTGTCAAAACTGCTGTACCTCCAGATGTTTTGCGATATTGCCGAACTTCCACAGGCGTTTGTATTTGATTATCGGCTTGCATTTGTTGCAAGGCTAAGCCCATATCACCCGAAGATGGATTTTGATAATCGGCTACATATTTAGTACGGGTGATATATTCTACGCCATCGCTATTTGTTGTTCGAGTGGCAATCGGTTGGGTTTGGTGTCCGTCCGTATCATCCTCGTCGTATTCTAGTGTGGTTATTTTTTCCAAATAATCTACGCCATCTTTGTCATAGGTTCTTTCTGTTGTTCTGGTTTGATAGAACCAAGGTGCTAATACTTTGTATAAATTGATTCTATAAAAATCGGCATCAGAAGCACCATTCCCTGGAGTAGAACCCGCCACAATTGGTCCTATTCTATAAGATGCTCGTATTGCTCCAAGCACGGTATTATGAAGGGTTTTATTTTCTCTCCAATCATATTCATTAATCGTTTCACTTTGAATAATGAAATTATTATTGTCATTTTTATAGACCTTTGACTGTAATAAGTGTCCTCTTTTCCAATCCATACTTGTTCCTAATGAAATAGGAGGCCCCGTTTCATATCCGCCTATATCATAGGCATACGAATAAATATTTTCAATTTTTCCATTTTCACCGTTGATGCCATGCCATTCTGTTACATTCGTATAACTTACATGACTTCCTTGTGTGCTACCCAATGGAGCCGTAGAACTAGAAGATAATCCCTTTACACTACACTCAATTTGTGCTTGAGCCATGTTCATTAAATTATCATACCAAGTTCTTTCTAACTCATAGTTTGGCTCCGTTATCAATCGACCACTAGAGCGGTCAGGCTCATTGATATCTGAAAATTGTTCATAAGTATATTTTTTAACAATAGGAGTAGCCGTAGAACTTGCTTTGGTATGAATTTCACTGATTCTAACCCCTCCGATTTTGTATTGTTTTAGTGTATTCACATTAACCGCACCAGTATGAACATCGTGTTCTTCCCAAAAGAAGTTAACATTGGTATAATCACCAGCGTTAACTGCTGTGGCTGTCAAGGTATAGGTGCCTGGTGAGAGATAAAATTTATATCCATTGATAGAAGTCGTAAAACTAGGTGTATTTGGAATGGTTGGAGGATTTCCACCTGTTTGAATAAGGGTAATTTCTCCACCCCAATTATTATTGTTATCATTTCCTACGGAAACATCAGCTGTAATCTCTGTATATGCAGCTAAAGTGAATTGTTTAGAATCAGTAGCATTACAATATGGATGATTGGAATTTTGACAGGCTTGAACGGTTACATCACCATCATGTGCATACTGATTATCATGTAATAACAATCGTTCGCTAAAATCCCCAATTTCATGTGCTTCAAAAACAAATTCATTCACACCACCTGTAGGATAAGTGATTTTTTCCAACATACCTGCTTTAGTATGTGTTTCATCTGATGCTCTATCTGCATCGGCACTAGGAGAAATGGTACTTCCACTACCATATATTTTAGGGAGCATACTAGGATTATTAATGGCTCCATTATAATATCCCCAATGGTCTTGTGCATAAGATAACCGAGGTGGAAGGCGATAATCTAAATGGTCTGCTTGGTCTAAATAATCAAAAATATAAGGTGGTTTGGTCTGTGTCGGACTACTTTCTTGTACTTGTGTTAATTTGAGTCGTTTCGCTTTTTTATCAGTCCCCCCCGCATCAAAATAATTATAGGAAAAATTAAACGTCTTGTAGGGAACGCCATTTTTATCTTGGAAAACAATATTGTCTAATTTTGCGTCCCCTTGAATATCATCTCGATTTCCACTTGTATTAAAAATAATCTTACCGAAATTAGAGGAAATTTCACTTAAATGCCAGTTTGAAGTAGTATTTAGCGTTGTGCAAGTTGTGGGATAGTGTGATTGAGAGAAATTACAGGAGGGATTGAGATGAGGATTGTGATAATACTGAGTCATGGATTTACTAGATTCATAAAAAGTACTATATTGCTGATAAGTGAAATCAATAGTTGCTCCATTCTTAGTATTCTCAATTTGTTTAAGTAGCCAACCTGTTGTATAAATACTAGAGTTTTGACCACAGGAAGACGTCCTATTCGTCTCTAAATAACCTGCTTGAAATCCAAAATGATATTTAATCCCATCCTGAGTGGTTAATATCCATCCATCGGGTACTCCATGTGTAAAATTGTATATCCATTCTAATTTAATATCATCACGATGTGGTATAAAATGAACCTCATAATTGGCATCTACCATAAATTTACCTGACATGCCATTCACATTAAAATTATAAATATCGGGTTCTGCATCAGCAGAGTTTTGTAATAATTTATGTACTAGCGTTGTCTCACTAGCTAAAATATCTTGTGGGGTAAAATAGGCATCAACATTTGGGATATTTTCATTAAAATAACCATTTGTAGATTCGTCTGCTAATCCTCTTACTGTTCTTGAGATAACACCACCAGCATTCAAAGACCAACCTAAACCAACCCAACTAGCGACTTGGTCAACCTTAATACCACCCGAATGATAACTAAGCGAAACAGGTACGCCAATCCCCTTATCTGTTAATGTAGAAAGCGGAATAGAAATGTTAGGTGTTCCTGTGTACATTCCAACAGGAATTTCTCCATATTGTCCTAATGCTGCAACGGTTGGAGAGGGTGGGATAATCTTAGCTGTTGGGTCATCATTAGTCTGATTATTAAAGGCTAAAGTTTCCAATGATTTTAACTCAGCCAGTTTAGCTAAGTTTTGTTGTTGCATTGGATTTTCGTAAAGTGGGAATCCACTCTGTTAGAGTTGATGTATTGAAATTAAAAAAGCTAGAAATATTGGAAAAACTTGGTTGTACAATAGTTAATGTACACAAGAATAAGGCTAAAACCAGTAAACTGGTTTTTACAGTTGTAATGGACATGATGAAATACGTTTTGACGCTTATTAAATGAGCTATTCAACTGGGTATTATATCTACTTCGGGGTACTCAAATTATTTTAACTTTTTTACGATTGAGGTAGATATGAAGACCTTGGATTGAATAGGTTTTATTTGTACTGATTTAACTAATTATTATTTATTTGGTAATTTATTCTTTTATTTTTTGCTGATTCTACCCTTGATGTTATAACTGTATTTCAAAGTTAAGATAAAAATAAATACAACGCAAGAGGGAGAAGAGAAATAAAATGTGAAGTCTGTAGAGAAATTGTTAAAATTCATAAAATTACTCTTCTGTCATCATTTTGAATAGCAGTGTCATATCATGTCTTCTTCTACAGTTTCCTAAACATGTTATCCTGTCATAAATTTCTGTTCACTAAAATCGAATAACAATGAAATTAATGACCAAAGCATTAGAAAAACGCTTTAAACAAGTGGGACGACAAGAAGAGGTCAAAGACCCTCTCGTGATTGCAAAATACTTCTATCCTGCAAGTGCAGCTACCTGGTATGCCACAGAATACGACCCTGACACCAATATCTGTTTTGGATATGTTACAGGCTTACAAAAAGATGAGTGGGGATATTTTTCGCTTACAGAGTTGTCGGAAGTAGTTGTTCATGGAATTAAAATTGAGCGAGATTTATGGTTTGAGGAACAACCCTTTTCAAAATTAGAGGTATGAGTGCAACTCAAAAAAACGCCAAGTCTCAAAAGTTTCAAAAAATTGCTCAAATCGGTATCAAGTATGAAAAATACCATGAACTAGAACGAACTCGAATCAAGACTTCTATGGACACTTACAATATCTTTATGGAAGTTTGGGATATGGATACTTTTGATTATCAAGAATCCTTATGGATGATATTTTTAGATAGAGGTAATTTTGTACTAGGCGTAAGTCAAGTCTCTATTGGAAGTTGTGCGGGAACTATCGTTGACCCCAAGAGTGTTTTTGGAAGAGCCCTATTGGTTCATGCCAGTTATATTCTTTTAGCACACAATCATCCATCTGGAAATCTTAATCCTAGTCAAGCAGATATTGATATTACAAGAAAACTGACCGAAGGTGGTAATCTGCTTGAAATTAAGGTTTTAGACCACTTGATTCTAACTCGAAAAAGCTACTATTCTTTTGCTGATGAAGGCATGATGAATTATTGAAAAAGCACTTATATAGCGATATATAGGTGCTTTTAATTAACCTGATAACTTTATATTTATTCAAATTATGTCTCATTTTATATCACCTATCTTCCACTATCCTATAAATCATGAAAACCCCAATTACCTATTATGGTGGCAAAATTTCTATGATAAACGATATACTTCCTCTTATTCCCAAACACACAATTTATGTAGAACCTTTTGTTGGTGGAGGAGCAATTTTTTGGAGTAAATCCCCTTCTAAAGTCGAGGTATTGAATGACTACAATGATATGGTGGTTAACTTTTACCGAGTACTCAAACATGATTTTAAGAAATTGCGTACATACATCAAGGAAACTACTTATGCTCGAATGACCTATAAATATGCCTTATCCATCTATCATGTTCCTCACCTTTATACGCCTATTCAACGAGCTTGGGCATTTTGGGTACTGACTTCACAAGGATTTAGTAGTCAAATTGGAAGTTGGAGTTATGGTCTGATTCCGAAAAAAACGAAAGCTTTTTACAATAAAAAACTCACATTTGGAGAAGAATTAGCGAACCGTATTGAGAATGTACAAATTGAATGTAATGATGCTTTGAAAGTGATTGCTTCACGAGATACCGCTGATACCTTCAATTACATTGACCCGCCTTATGTTGGAGCAAATCAAGGGCATTATGGAGGATATACCGAAATTCACTTTGAAGCATTATTACAAGTCTTATCTAATATCAAAGGTAAATTCCTATTGAGTTCTTATGATTCTCCATTATTAGAGCAATATACTACTCAAAATAATTGGCATACCAAGCGATTTATTAAATCAGTAGTCGCTAATAAAACAAAGGGTAAACGAGGAAAAAAAGTTGAAGTATTGACAGCTAATTATGAACTTCCAAATGACTCCAATGAAAACGAAAACACCGCTTAGATATTATGGTGGTAAATCCAAGATGATTAAACACCTATTACCACTTATCCCACCACATCAAATCTATATTGAACCCTTTATTGGAGGAGGAGCATTATTTTGGGTAAAGCCACCATCACAAAGAGAAATCATCAATGATATATCTAAACCATTAATGAATTTCTATCGAACACTTCGAGATAAATTTTCTCAATTGACTCCATTAATTGAACAGACATCTTATGCTCGAAGCACCTATTATTATGCCCTTTCTATTTATCATAAACTGCAATTATTCAGTAAAGTAGAACAAGCGTGGGCAATATGGACACTTTTATCACAAGGACATAGTGGCATTATAAGAGCATGGGGATATGATAAACAAGGAAGTAGTAATCGCTCCTTTTTTACTCGAAAAAAACGATTTTCAAAAATATTATCCAGTAGACTCAAAGGCGTTACGATTCTCAATAAAGATGGCTTGAATGTTATATCAAGATATGATTCTCCCAATAATTTTTTCTACTGTGACCCTCCCTATTTCAATAGCCTACAAGCACATTACAAGGGATATGGAAAAGAAGATTTTAAGCAATTGCTCAATACCCTTGCTTCTATTAAAGGCAGATTTCTTTTAAGTGCCTATCCTTCCCCGTTATTAGAATCATATATTATTCAATATAGATGGTCATATACAACCATAGAAATGAATATGATTGCGAATAAGTTTGTTACTAAAAAGAAGAAGAAAGTTGAAGTCTTAGTATGGAATTATTGAGGTAATCTACTTACTTCATATTCCTCAACTGCTCCACTTTTGGATGAAATTTTCGAGGTAAATAAATCGTATCTATATCAATAAGGGGTTTTCCTTGAATCATAAATATAGCAATGCGACCTTGTGATTTAATGGTATCAAATTCTTCATCGGTCATTTCAAAATATTGTTTAAAATATGGTATTCGCCAGTATTTCATCGGTAATTGATTGACAAAGTTATGTAGTTAGATTATCGTAATTATTGTAAAATAACCAGTTTATTTTATAATTCAACTTAGTAGACCGATGTTCATTATACTAGTGGATGTCGGTTTTTTACATCCTCCATCAATTTCTTACTGCATAGAAAGTATATTATCAATTTGAGGTACAAGTTGAGGACTACATACAGAGAACCTGTAATGCTTTGATATTTTATCTTTAAACTCATCTCTTTCTAGTATCATCCATCCTTCTTCTGTTCTTTGTAGTTTTACTCTATTAGTCTTTTGTTGTAGGTCTGATACTATATTTAGTGCTCCTGTATAATCAGACATAAGCGAAGGAACGGTATGCTTTCCATACGATATACCAAAGTCGGTATAGTTAACATGTAACTTAAAATCAACCGTAATAATACCTTCTTCTGATTCTTTAGATACACTTACAATATCACCAAGATTTACTTTAGCTACTGCAAAAACGCCACAAAGTCTCGTTGGAAGATTAGACATAGAAGCACATTCAAAAATACTGGAATTGTCAGGCATATATCTGAACAACTCCTGATAATCAGCAAAATATGGTGTGCGACCTCCTATCTTAGCGATTCTTACAATATCTAATGTATTTAGCATACTAGCTGTTTGGTCGTTACTCCCAAATCCAAACTTATCACTTGTGGTTAAAATAAAAGGATAACCTAGTACTTCTTGTAAAATTTTATCACCATTTTCTTTGGTGACTTTTTCCTCCCCTCCACAGGAAGAAAGTAGCATTACCATAAGGGGGATAACCCAAAATTGTAAGGTTTTCATATCTACATTGTTTAAATGAAAAAATAAATAGTAATTTTGGCTAAGTTACAGTCGAAAATCTGACTTTATTAGGAATAATGTTTCTAAAGTAGAAAGCAAACTTCTAACCTAGAATGCGTAAAAAATAGATAGTATGAGCATGAATAATTTCCCTGCTGAAGTAAGAAATAGAATACGGAAAATACGTCAATTGCGTGATTACTCTCAAGAATATATGGGGGAGCAATTAGGTATTACCCAAAAAGGATATAGTGCTATAGAAACGGGAGAAACAACACTTACTATTGAACGATTAAGTGAAATTGCAAAGGTTTTAGAAATAGAAGTAACAGCACTTTTAGCATTCGATGAAAAAATGTTACTGTTTAATCATGCAGATCAATCAGGAGGATTTTATGGTGCATTTTATGGAAATATATCCAATAGTGAAGCCCAAGAAAGATATATACAAAAACTAGAAGACGATGTTAAGTACCTAAAGAAGCAAATTGACAAACTCCATAAAATCATTGATAAATTAGGTGACTAATTACCTATTCATTACTTCCAATTAAAAAAATTAAATTTTTTCTCAAAAGTCGGGATATTTTAATTTGAGCGATGTCATGTAGATGATAAGTCTATTTTTCATCACTTAAATTAATATAATAATGGGATACGCTATTCAATTTATCCTTCACCTTGTATTGATATTTTTAATTCTTCGAGCTTTTAAAATAAATAAGTTATACAAACGAGTTAAAAGTTCTCAAAGTATTTGGTTAAAAGGTGGAGTCGTTGATGCAGAAGTGCTGTTTATAATTATTAAGCAGAATATTACAGCCAAAAAGTTTTCAAGAATTAGGTTTGACTATAAAGTAATATACGATAAAGAGAATATTAGCCTGAAGCATAAATATATGAAAATTACCTTTCGAGGTATGGGGTGGTATATCTCTGCCTTCCCTATTTCTGAAGACTATATCATTTCATATTGGTTAATAAATGAAAAAAGGAATTTTTTACTAAATCTCATTAATTCTATCCCTGTTTATGGACCCGATATTGTTGATTTAATCATTACCCCAACCCTCTATAGTGCAGATATTGATAGTGCAACAAGAACAATGATTGAAGAAGAAATACAAAATGCTATAGATGAAGTAACCCAAGATATTCCTGATAAAAGAGAAACCTCATTGGATTTTAAAACTATGGTTAAAGAAATATCAAAGGGAAAACAAGCTAATCAATGACATCATCTGAAATTGTCACATTAAGTTTTTACTTGTGGGAAATGCGTACAAGAGGAGAGGAGTTATTCGATAAACCAGTCGAACTCGAACCAACCTTTATTCCTTTTGTACGCTATCCGTATTTCTTACAAGATGTAAAAACAGATATGGTACGGCTGTCTTTTTGGCAAAGTATATTTCCTTCGTTTAAACCTAACAAACCTAATACAGTACAACCTAATTTGAACATACAAGACTTACGAGCTTGGTATAATCCCGAACCTGTATGGCAATATGATTATCGTCCATTTGTAACTTATGAAATTATTATTCCCTCTTCACTTCCCTCTCGACCTGAACAAGCATTACAGTTCGCATACGCAATGAGTCAATCAGAAGTTCCTGTTATCTGTGAATTAATAGCAACTTCCACACGCATTCACATGTATCTTACTACCTCATTTCTTCAATCGGACATACTGATAAAACAGTTACAAACTACCTATCCCGATATTATTACTCGAAAGGTTGAAATGTCTCTTAAAGACTTTCAACCCAAAACAGATAATTACTATAATGGAGTCCTTGATTTTTGTTTAGAACATGAGTCCATTTTACCTTTAAAAACACCAATGAGGGGTACGCTTACCTCCTTAAATGGCATTATTCCTTTAATGGAAACATTACAAGAAGAAGAGCGAATTATCTATCAAGTCATTAGCCAAAAAGCATTGAATCCGTGGGCAAATCATTTACAAAATAGCGGTACTATTGATGGAAAAGCATTATTTAAAGACTCACCAGAATTCCAAAAGGGATTAGAGGAAAAGATGCAATTCCCTTTATGCTTTGTTACCGTCAAAGGGTTAGTATATGCTAAAACCCTTAAACGAAAACAATATTTAGAGAAAACATTAAGTAAAGCAATAATCTCATATACCAACACTCAATTTAATAGTCTGCAAGTTGCACACGATAAAGGATATACGTCTTGGAAACACATTGAAGAAGTAGAGGAACGTAAAACAAGACGACATGGCATACTTTTAAACGTTGCTGAATTAGCTACGCTTTTTCATATTCCAAGTGTTCATTTACGACAAGGTAAGCTACAAGTTAAGGAGAAAACATCAAAAGCTGTTGTTTCCGAATTACGAGGACACGAGACTCTTATCGGCATCAATACACATCATAATATTTCAAAACCTGTTACCATTTCCATTCCTCAACGTTTACGACATACCCACATCATAGGTGGAACAGGAGCGGGTAAATCAACTTTGCTCTTGCACCTAATGAAACAGGATGCAGATAATGGACATGGTTTTTGTCTCTTAGACCCTCATGGTGATTTAATTGATAAGATTATAGGACATATAGCCCCTAATAGACGGGATGATGTAATTCTCATTGACCCCTCAGATAGTGAGTTTCCACTTGGAATCAATCTACTACACGCTTCAACGGAGAGTCAGAAAATTGTCTTATCCTCTGACTTAACAGGACTCTTTAGAAAGTTTTCAACCTCCTGGGGTGACCAAATGGAGGCACTATTAAGTAATGCAATCAACGTCCTTTTAGAATGGAAGAAACCTAGTACACTATTGCATTTACGAAGATTTTTAACTGATACTACTTTTCAAAAGGAAGTCTTAGAAGACATTAACGACCCCTACCTTTCCACCTTCTGGGAAACAGATTTTAAGCTGATGCGAAAAGGTGTAGCTACTTCAATCACAACGAGATTAGATACTTTCCTTCGTCCAAAAGTCATACGAGGGATGATGAATCAAACAGGTGGAATTGATTTTGCAGAAGTTTTGAATAACAAGAAGATACTTTTGGTTAAACTCTCTCAAGGTCTGATTGGAACATCTAATGCGTTTCTATTAGGGTCACTCATTACCGCCAAACTTTATCAATTTGTACAAGAACGACAAAAGATGGATGCTAAACTTCGCTATCCATTTTTCCTGTATATGGATGAATTTCAAAACTTCATTACGCCATCAATGGAAGCTCTTTTAAGTGGTGCAAGAAAATTTGGATTAGGACTTATTTTAGCTCATCAAAACCTAGAACAGCTACAAAATGCTCATATTACTAGTTCCCTTCTAGCTAATGCTGGCATACAAGCCATTTTTAGAGTTGGTGTAAGTGATGGAAAGAAATTGGAACAAGGATTTAAAGACTTCAACAATGACGATTTTCAAGAACTCTCCATTGGTGAAGCCATTATACGAGTCCAACGAAGTGATTGGAATTGTAATATTTCAACGACCCTCTTACCCAAAGGAGAATTTGATAATTATGAATATGTACAAAAGCGGTCAAGAAAGTTATATAGCAAACCGCAAGAGGAGGTGTATGTAACGAAGAAATCAAAGGCTAATATTCAACCATCTAAGAAAGAAGTTACAAAGGTTAATGAAAAACTGAAAACTGAACCTGTAAAAGAAAAAGACGTTGTATCGTCTTTACCTAAATTTAAATCCCCTCAATCCCCAGAACGCAACCTTGAAATAGAAGCCGAACAATTCAAGGAACAAGAACGAAAACGATTAGCCAACCGCAAACATCGTAAACTTCAAGAAGGCATTGCGATTATTGGAAAAAAGTATAATTGGAGTACATATATTGAACATCAAGTGCATAATCCTAAAGGAATGATTGATGTAGCTATTCATACTGGTTCTATTAAGATTGCAGTCGAAGTTTCCGTTACAAATAGCATTGATTATGAAGTTAAGAATATCCAAAAATGTTTGAGTAATGAATACGATATTGTCTTTATCTGTTGTGAAGAAGCAAGGCATTTAGATAATATTTATAAAAGAGCAAAAGAGAACATTGATAATCAAATATTCTCCAAAGTGCTCAAAGGTAATTTTCAAGAACTTGATGCGATGCTTCATAGACTCTATAAAGATTTACAGCCAAAGGAACATACTGTTGGACGGTTTAAGGTGAGAACTAAATTCACTCAAAAACGAGGTTTAGGGAGTCGAGAGGATATATTAAAGATATTATTAAATTCAAAGAAAAAGTAAAGTCACGTTTTGTCTACTCTTTACAACTCCCTATTTACGATACTCTATTTAAAACATTCGTTAACAATTAAATCAGAATAAAAATGAATATCGAACAAAAGGATATTGGTATTTGGATAAGAGTATCCACAGAAGACCAAGCACAAGGTGAGAGTCCTAAGCACCATGAAGAACGAGCAAGAATGTATGCTCAAATAAAAGGATGGCGAGTGGTAGAAATTTATCATCTTGAAGCTGTATCTGGTAAATCAGTAATATCTCATCCAGAAGCTCAACGTATGCTTTATGATGTTCAAAAAGGTAAAATCAAAGCCTTAGTTTTTTCAAAACTAGCTCGTCTAGCGAGAAATACAAAAGAGTTATTAGAGTTTGCGGATTTCTTTAAAGAACATGGTGCTGACTTAGTCTCTTTACAAGAAAATATCGATACAAGTTCTCCTGCTGGGAAACTGCTTTATACCATCATTGGGGCGTTAGCAGAGTGGGAACGAGAGGAAATTTCCTCTCGTGTAAAAGCATCAGTAAGGGTACGTGCAAAGATGGGTAAGTCACTAGGAGGTGCTGCCCCTTTTGGATATAAGTGGGTAAATAAAGAACTGCAATTAAATCTAGAGGAAGCACATATTCGTAAACGAATATTTGAACTTTTTGAAGAACATAAACGAGTAAAGCAAGTAACAAAACTTATTAACGAAGCTGGGTATCGAACAAGAAAAGGAAAACCTTTTAGCCATAGTACTATTAAATCCTATTTAGTAGATACCATTTCAAAAGGTCGTAGGCGAGTTAATGCTTATCAGAAAAGTAAGGATAATAAGTCCAATACGATGCTGAAAGATAAAGAGGAATGGATTTTTGTAGATTGCCCCGCTATTGTTTCTGACAAATTGTGGGAAAAGTGTAATAAACTTTTGAAAGAAACTGCTCTAAGAAACAAGAGGACGAGATCCGTTAAGCAATTATTTTCAGGTTATTTGCATTGTCATTGTGGTACAAAGATGTATGTTCTTAATGAGAGTAAGAAATATATTTGTCGTAGTTGTCGAAATAAAATACTCATTGAAGATACTGAAGTTATATTTGAGGAATATCTTGAAGATTTCCTTTCTAACGATGATGAAATTCAATCACGACTTGATAAACATCGTTATGCCATATTGGACAAGGAAAAAGAGTTGAAACTACTGACACAAGAGATTAAAGACCTTAATGAACAACTCGAAAAGATAATGTCCTTATACCAAGCAGGAGAAATACCCCAACGAGGTTTCTCTCGATTTTACAACCCTGTCTTTGAACAGGTTGAACAAAAAGAGGTATTTTTAAGCAAGTTACAAGGAGAAATAAATGCTTTAAAACTTCAATTGAGTTTAAGTGATGATGTTATTAAAGATGCAAAACATTTACTAAAGTTATGGAAGAATATGGAGATGGAGGAAAAGCGTAAAGTAGTTGAAAATGTGCTTCAAAAGTACATAGTAGGCGAAAATGAGATACACATCATTTTTAATTACCTTCCCACATCCCCCACCCACCTCCCTTTAAATCAGCAGGAAAAAGGGTCAGAACCCCGAAGGGTTTTACCATATAGAAATCTTCAATCCTAGCAGTCTTTTTGAATTATCCTTAGGTATTAATTATCCAAACGAGTCTGATAAAATTCTAGGCAATCAAGAAGCCTTAGGTAATGATATTTATATACACGGAGGCTGTTCAAGCTCGGGGTGTATTCCTATTATGAATGATAACATTAAGGAAGTCTATGTCTTAGCAGAATTGGCGAAAAGGGCGGGTCAAGATAAAATTCCAGTCCATATTTTTCCTTTTAGAATGACGGATGAAAATATGAAGAGACATTTGCAGCATATCAAAAAGTATGATATGATGGGGTACGGGACATTTTGGGAGGATTTAAAAATTGGGTATGATTATTTTGAGGGCAAAGGAGAACTTCCAATTATAAAAGTGGATACAGAGGGAAGATATGTGTTGTAGAGCGTTAAATTTTTTATAAATCAGTAACCCTTTAATCTTTATGAGAAACATTGTATAAAGATTCATGGTAATCATGTAAAAGTAATTATTTAAAAACTTCAATGATTTCAAATTTATTATTTTAAAGTTGAGATTGTTATTGGGGTTAAAATGAACTCAATATTTTTTATGCGGTTGCAATATATAAAAATTAGACCATCTTGTCTCTTAGTCATTTTTAATGTACATTTGAAAAATATTTAAAATTTTATTCATATTAAACATTCCTCTAAATCATTGAAATAACCTGTACATGTTTTCAAGCCTCAAATATCGCCAGAAATTACAATACACCGTATTGGGGTTATGTTTGTTACTAATATTGGCTTACTTCTTTAGTTTTTCTAGAACTTATGAGGCTTACCAATTAGCTCAACACCAAGCACAACAGTTGCAAAATGTGCAGAAAGCAAGTGTTGAGATTCCTCAATTGATGCAACAATTACAAACCCTAAATCAAACGGCTACAACAGAGCAGTTTAGTCAGGGTTTATTATTTGAAAAGGTTAGTCAATTTTGTGCAGATAATCAATTAGACATTACGGAATATGCCCCGCCTTCACATTATCAGCAAGATAAGATTCATATTGTGACCAATAAAATTACAGTACAAGGTAATTTTAAAGCGATAACTCGATTAGTATATGCAATGGAGCAAACCTGGCGATTAGGTAAGGTCGCTTCTGTACAGTATGACTTAAAACAGGATCGACAGACTAAAAAACAATATTTAGAAGGTGTAATTTTTTTACAAAATTTAATAAACTCATGAAATCTCAATTTTCAATAGCTATCATATCATTGTTGAGTAGTTTTCTATTATGTATCAGCAGTTGTGATGATATTGTGCTTAAAGATTTAACCAATGAAAAAGTCACATTATTATCTCCTGTAGATGGTTTTACAACCGATATAGAAAGTCAAACCTTTTGGTGGGAAGCATTAGAAGGTGCAGAAGAATATCAAATTCGGATTGTAACGCCTAGTTTTAATAACCTCAGTCAAGTGATAGTAAATGAGATGGTCACGACTACAAATTATACAACGAGTCTTGAACCAGGTACTTACCAATGGAGAGTGAGAGGATTGAACAGTGGTAGCGAAGGCGAAGAAGGAGATATTTATACCATAACTATAGCGTCAACAGCTTCTTTGGATAATCAGGCAGTCAATATTATAGCCCCTTCAGATAATTTTGAAACTAAGGATACGAGTATTCAATTACTATGGAATACATTAAGTAATGCAACTTTATACAGAATTCAAATAGGGACGCCAGATTTAAGTAATTCTGCGTTTATTGTATTTGAAGATACGACCTCTAGCGATAATTTGACTGTGCAGCTAACAGAAGGAACTTATACGTGGGGCATTCGAGCAGAAAATGCAGCAAGTTTTACCAATTATTCCACACAAACTATCACGATAGATACAACACCTCCGACAGCACCTGTCCTCCAAAATTATATCAATAGCGATACCATTTCAACACTCAATCTACCCATTGATTTATCTTGGACACCTAGTGCGGATGCAATACAAGATACGCTTTATATTTATACAGATAGTGCATTAACGACAGAGTTACTTCGACTTTCAACAACAGATATTACTTATAGCTTTTCAGATACAAGCACAATGGATTACTTTTGGCGAGTGCGTTCGGTAGATGCTGTTGGTAACGTGAGTAGTTTTAGTGAGACGGGGCATTTTGTGGTGCAATAAAAAGAACCAATGACGTTAAAAGATAATAAATCAACAAGAATCCTATTAGGTATTGCCTTGTTAGGAATATGGGGGACAGTCATCTATCGAGTATATCAAAGTATGCAAGGTAATGAGATACCAACGACTACATTCAACCTTCAAGATTGGACTACACCCAATACGGAAGCTAATTCTACTTTTCAGCTGGCATTAGATTATAATGATCCTTTTTTGAAAAAAGGAGGAACTCAAATAGTTAATAATGAACCTATAACCACAACGATTAGCACACCGTCACCTGCTGTAAACTTAGAAGCCGTTCTACCTAAAGCTAAACCTAAAAATGTAACCTTCCCGAATATTCGATATATTGGTTATGTCCAAAATACGGGGAGTTTACAAAAAAGTGTCCTGCTCAAAGTCAATGGCAAAAAGTATAAACGACAGCTAGGTGGCATGATTGATAAAATGCACATCACGATGGTGACGAAGGATTCCGTACAAGTCTATTTAGATGGAGGGAGTAAGATGATTTATAGGGGTAAATAATACGTCGTTCCGTACTTGATACGGAACCTCCTAAGCCATAACAACATCATATCAACCCTTAGAATGCAAAAGGCTTTACTTTTATGACTTACGGCTTGGGAGATTCCAAAATAAATTTGGAATGACGAACTACTCTACCTCTACCAAAACATCAAATTCCCCTACACCGTTAACTTCTTGATACTGCACAATTGATACGGACTTAACCCACGATAAATCCGCTAATTCCTTTTTCCATGTATTAAAAGCAAAAGAGGCTTTTGTTGTGCCTTTGATAGCGATAGACGAATTTTTAAAACGAGGTAAGGCTTCTTCTATTGAGCGTTCTTGCTTTTCCGAAGGGAAGATATGTAAGGACGTTAACTGCAAGGCATTTGGTAACGTCTGAGCGATAGCATCTGCATATCGAGAAGTTGTAGAAGGCTGACTTAGGGTATTATTTTGAAAAAAAGAGCGTTTGCGTTGTACTTCGGAGCGGAGAGAATCCAATTGTTGTATGGTATGTTGTTGGGCAGCAAGTTGTAGGGATTGTGTTTGATTCGCCTGTGTATAATTGGTAAATAATATAAAATTGGCCAATAAAGCGATAAGTAATATGCTTAGACCTACCTTACCCACCAACTCAAACCAAGACTTATAGCGAAATTCTTGCTGATTTTGTTCTAGGATCGTGGGTACACTAGGCATAGGTGTTTGTACCATTAATCCATTAAAAGCGGCGGCATAAGCGACCAATAAATTACCAGACACTCGTTCATCTCCAAGTTGATAAACAGGAATTTCTGGATGTGTGGTACTGTCGTGCGGTATGGCCTGTATGAGTTGACTATCCTCAAATTCGAGAGTAGTAGAAGCGGTAAGGATCGTCTCTTTTTCTGTTAAATAAGGTTGTAAGAGTTCTACATGAAACGCCCCTAGGGTGACATGAGTTACACCAATATTGGCATTTTGAAAGGTAGCTAGTGTTTCTTCTAAAGCAGTTTGTCGCATCACCCCTACAATACTTCCTGAGGCTGTCGGAAAAATAGTTGTAAAAAAATCACTAGCAGTAGCGGATGGAAATACAGCAGCCAAAGCAGCAGTTGCATCAGAGGGCTGATGCGGTAAGGTTTTATATAATACTCCCAATTGCGAACAGGCTATATAAGCGGGAACGCCCGAAGGTACAAAATCCTGTAAGGCTTGAAAATCAATATGCTCTGCAATAGATAGCGTATGTACTTGCCCTTTTTCTAAGGAAAGTAATACAGCGTGATACTGTAAGGTATCTTCTACTTGTGTGATTTCTATCCCTACACATTGAGACATCGAAAAGGTGGATTTATAATTTTGGAACATCGGTTAATTATGAGATTGTTTAAATACATCTTCAGATTAAAATTTCAAAGATATTAAATTGACGTTCCTAATTCAAGTCTCAGTTTTATATTTTTAATTTAATTCAATCACCTCACCCTTATTCCCCACAAAGACAATCACATAGGCTTTTAAATCCTTCAACTGCTGCAAGTAGTCACTATGTTTCAAGTAGGCTTTCAATTGATTAATTGCTGCTTCTTTGGTGGATTTTGCTTTTTGAGCATCTTGCTTTTTTACATATTTAAACTCGATGACAAATTGAAATTTAGGTTCAAACGGTGGGCGTTTAAGCAATAATAAATCCAAATAGCCTTTTTCGGTTTTACTTTTTTTGACCTCTACTTCGTTTTTAATATGAAATATTTTGGAGAGATATAAAGTAGCCGTAAAAATTGTTTTGATATATTTTTCATCAAAACCCATTTTATCTCTGGTGGATAATTCTTGTAAAATAGCTTCAGTATGTTTGACTAAGGGCTTTATGTTTCCATATTTGGCTAGCTCCTTAATTTTTTTATTCACATCAATTCCCTTATCTGCTAAGGCATTGCGTTCTAAAATCAATTGATGAAAATATTGAAAATACAACTGTTTGATTACATAATTAGGCATTTGAAAAATAACAGTATCAAAATCGCTTTCCGAAATCGTGATTATTCCTTGATAAAACAGCAAACTAATAAAATCCGCTTTTTCGTATCGTCTTTCTAAATTATATAATCGAATCAACGCTGACTCTACTCGCCCTGTTTTTACCAATTGCTCCAGATACACGAAGTTCTCGGCTTCCTTATCCTTTATGGAAAAAGAATCTCGCACCTTATTGTAATCACTTGCAATGTTGGGGTCTAGCAAATCTGTTGGATATTTTTGAGTATAAAGATATTCTGCTGCAAAGTATAAAACCATATTAGAGTTATACACGCGAGTATTCGTTTCTGGATTAAATTTATACCCATTATACCAATCTTGCATTTCTCCCATGACACGTTCTAAATCATTTTCGGGAATATTGATTAGTTTTAAAATTTGTAGAACTTCTTCTTTTGTAAAGCCCAACATTTCATTTAACTCAGGGCGAAGCGTAATATTAGTAGCAATATTAAAGCCACTAGTTAGACTATCCAACGTAATCGGTGAAATCCCTGTGACAAATAACCTATCAATTACACCTTTTTGTGTACCCACTTTTATGGCTTCATAGAATTTTCTAACAAAACCATTTTGACCTACCATTTTTACATATTCTTCGTATCGAAAGACTAGTATTTCATTCGCAAAATGGTCATATTCATCTATAAGTAAATACACCTTGTGAGGTGTTCTAAATGCGGTTTCGGTAATTATATCTTGAATAACTTGACCGGAAGTTGTATAATGTCTTACACGTTCTATATCTTCTTGATTAAAAAATTGGGGATATTCTTTATAAAATTTAATCGCTCCAAATTTCACATTATCCAAAAAACCTTGATAAGTCGTCTCAAAAGAAGCCGTTTCTATTCGTGAAAAATCCAGATTCATCACCAAATACCGACTCGCCATCGGTGTAGGCTGCTTTCCAATATAAAACCGCCCAAATAACAGCTCAAACTTATCCGTATACTTGATATTGTAATAATAATCCAACATGGATAAAAACAAACTCTTACCAAACTTACGAGGACGCATAAAAAAGATATACCGATAACGTTCTTCTAGTAATTCAATATATTGCGTTCGGTCAATGTAAATATATTCATTGACCAACGTTTCGTAATTACTAATGCCGTAAGGTATTTTTAGTTTTTTTTGCATATTTGATACTACCAGTTTATTCAAATTTACGGCTTTTATTTGGAATGTAGTAGATTAACCGTATCGGTATTAGACAAAAACTTGTGCAAATAAGGCTATAGAAATGCCGCATACGCCGCATAACACGATACTCCATTGACGTATCAGTTGTGTTGTTATTATTGGATATGGTTTTTAAAGATTAAAAGATCGTGTCTTAGTTTTAGCTTGTATACCAT
>CAYLSF010000023.1:0-19952 GCA_964385675.1 uncultured Saprospiraceae bacterium | reverse complement strand
CTTCTCCCTATAGTTATTGAGATTATATTCAATATTTTTACTAAAATGCTATTAAAAAGTCGTTAGTGTCTAGTTATCAGTTAATTGAATGGTTTAAACCAATCATAACAATTTCTTATTTAGGTTTTTGAAAAAAATCATAAATCTATATGACTTTATCTATTCAGCAGATATAAGATTTATGATTTATGATTTTCAAAATCAATTTTTCAAAAAAGAAATTACTGAACCAATCACTAATTACTAATCACTAACAACAAATCACTAAAAATGTCAAACGGATTTTTTAGCGTTCCGATGCCGAATAACGAACCGGTAAAATCTTATGCACCTGGAAGTCCAGAGCGGAAAGCCTTAAAAGCTGCTTTAGCCGCAAACAAAGCTACTCAAGTTGATTTACCAATGGTCATTAATGGTGAATCAGTCTATACGGATAATAAAGTAAAAATGTATCCACCGCATGAAATCAAACATTGTTTGGGTACATATAACAGGGGAAATGCAAGTCATGTCAATCAAGCGATAGACGCCGCTTTAGCAGCCAAAGAAGGTTGGGAAAATATGCCTTGGGCAGATAGGGCAGCTATATTTTTAAAAGCGGCAGAACTCATTGCGGGCCCTTATCGAGCTAAAATAAATGCGGCTACGATGTTGGCACAATCCAAAAATGCTTATCAAGCCGAGATTGATTCCGCTTGTGAATTTATCGACTTCTTGCGTTTTAATGCCTATTATGCAGAAGAAATCTATGCACAGCAGCCCCCTAAAAATTCTCCTGGTGTTTGGAATCGCTTAGAATATCGACCCTTAGAAGGGTTTGTCTTTGCCGTGACGCCTTTCAATTTTACAGCCATTGCAGGAAATTTACCCGCTACTCCTGCTTTATTAGGCAATACTTGCGTTTGGAAACCTTCTGATACACAAATTTATTCTGCGGCAGTTGTGATGGAAGTTTTTCAAGAGGCCGGTCTGCCAGCAGGTGTAATTAACTTGATTTATACGGATGGCCCAGAGGCTGGAGATGTCATATTTAACCACAGAGATTTTGCGGGTTTACACTTTACGGGAAGTTCTGCAACGTTTAATTTCCTTTGGACAACGATTGGACAAAATATTTCAAAATATAAAACTTATCCTCGCATTGTAGGAGAGACTGGTGGAAAGGACTTTGTAATGGTTCATCCATCAGCGGATAAACAAGCGGTCATTACCGCACTCACAAGAGGGGCATTTGAGTATCAAGGTCAAAAATGCTCGGCTGCTTCTAGGGCTTATATCCCTAAAAGTATGTGGGCAGAAGTAAAAGCAGGGTTAACAAAAGACTTGGCTTCTATTAAAATGGGAACGGTTGAGGACTTTTCTAATTTTATTAATGCTGTAATTGATGAGCGTTCTTTTGATAAAATTGCTCGATATATCGAATATGCAAAAGATGCTGCAGATGCCAAAGTGATTCTAGGTGGTGGATATGATAAATCAGAAGGGTATTTTATAGAACCTACCGTAATTTTAACGGATAATCCAAAATTCAAAACACTAGCAGAAGAAATCTTCGGTCCTGTGTTAACGATTTACGTCTATGAAGATGCCGATTTTGAAGCAACTTTAGATTTGGTAGATAGCACGTCGCCTTATGCGTTAACAGGCTCTATTTTTTCACAAGATAGAAATGCTGTCCGCACGGCTACTTACCAACTAAGAAATGCTGCTGGTAACTTTTATATCAATGATAAACCAACAGGTGCTGTAGTAGGTCAGCAGCCGTTTGGTGGAGCAAGGGCTTCGGGTACTAATGATAAAGCGGGTTCTGTTTTAAATTTATACCGATGGTTATCCCCTCGCACACTAAAAGAAAACTTTAATCCTCCTAAGGATTATCGTTATCCATTTTTAGATGAGGCTTAAAGTTCTGTATTACTGTCTAGTCTTAAAACACAGTTACAATTTAAAAAATAAATAATAGGAGGCTATCTCAAAATAAAAGAGATAGCCTCTTTTATTTTGAAATTGTTTAAGAACGTTTAGCAAATCATTGAAACTGTGTCTTTCGCCCCTTGTTGTCTTACAGACCATGCAGATGTCCAAAACTCTTTTATCATGGTAAAAGTTATTATCTCTTCATCCCGTAATTGCTCCTTGTTGGATTTTAATACGATTTTCAAAAAATATTTAAATATCAAAAACTTTATTCTGGACTAAACGTTCCAATATTGTTTTTAATACAGAACAAACGTTCCAATATAGATTTAAAATACCTTTTTTGAAAACTAAATACCCATAATAAGTGGGTACATAAAAATTTAAAACAATGAGTCAATTAAATGGAAAAGTAGCTATCGTAACAGGTGCAACAAGTGGTATGGGATTAGATACTGCTAAATTATTTTTACAAGAAGGTGCAAAAGTTGTCTTAACAGGTCGCACCTTAGAAAAGCTACAAGCCATTGAAAATCAGTTAACAGGTGATTATTTATTAGTACCAGCAGAGGCGTCTAGCATTGAAGCAAGTAAAGCCTTAATCGAAACGACTACAGAAAAATTTGGTAAAATTGATATTCTATTTTTAAATGCTGGAATTTTCAGATTAGAGGGTTTAGGTCAATTAACTCCTGAAATTTTTGATGAAGTGTATAATGTAAACGTAAGAGGTCCTCTATTTACTGTAAATGTAGCAACCCCACATTTAAATGAAGGGGCAAGTGTTATTTTTAATACCTCCGTAGTGAATGGAAAAGGATTCCCAGGTATGGCAGCCTATGGTTCTAGTAAAGCGGCGTTACGTTCCATCGTAAGAACCTTTGCAGCAGAATTAGGCGGTAGAGGAATTCGTGTCAACTCAATTGCACCAGGCCCGATTGATACACCGATTTATGGAAAGCACAATGTACCACAAGAACAAATTGACGGCATGGCAGCATCCTTCCCTTCTATGGTGCCTTTAGGTCGCTTCGGTAAAGGAACAGAAGTCGCAACTACCGCTTTATTTTTGGCATCCGATGCCGCATCTTACATCACAGGGGCAGAAATTCCTGTGGATGGTGGATTTGCTCAGGTTTAAATTAGTCGTTCGTTATCGGTTATTAGTTATCCGTCAAAATGCCGAATTGTTAACGATTCGGCATTTTTGATAATTTATGCTTAAATTTGATTGATTGAAATTCGTAATTTTTAACCTGCCTGTCGGTAGACAGGTTTGTAATTCTAAGCAATGCCACGTCCAAAATTATTTGATAAAGAAGAAGTTTTAGAAAAAGCGGTAAACTTTTTTTGGGAAAAAGGCTATAATGGTACGTCTATAGGAGAGTTAATAAAGTATTTGGGGATTAGCAAAAGTAGTATGTATGATACGTTTGGGAATAAGCAACAATTGTATGAAGCAGCGATAAAAGCTTATCGACAAAAAGGAACGGTATTTTTAAAAAATCAATTACAGACTCATACTTCTGCAAAAGAGGGTATTACAAGTTTATTTAAAAATGCAATTACCGAGTCTGTCAATGATACCAAACGGAAAGGCTGTTTTATCGTAAACTGCACTACAGAATATTTAGATAATCAACCTAAAATTGTACAAGAATTACTAGATAATAAAGTAACCTTTGAAAATATTTTAGGAGAAGTCATTCAAAGAGGTATTGACAATCAAGAGTTTAATCCAAATCTTGACGTAAAAGCCACAGCAACGTATCTATATACCTTTTTAAGTGGATTACGGGTAATGTCTAAAGTAGAGCCTTGTAGCGAAGAAATGACAAAGAGTGTGGAACTTGGGTTGAAGGTTTTGGAGGGGTAATTTAATTTTTAATTGAACCATTCTCCACTCGAAATTTCTTATAATCGGTATCAAACTGCTGAACAATTTCTTCTACTCGACTGTCGTGTGTATCGGTAATAAAAATCTGCCCAAATCCCTTTTGCTCAATCAACAAACTCAATAATTGCTGCACTCGATTTCCATCTAATTTATCAAAAATATCATCTAATAATAAAATTGGTGTTTGTCCTTTTTGTTGTCGCATGAGTTCATATTGAGCCAGTTTTAAAGCCAATAAATAAGACTTTCGTTGCCCTTGCGAAGCAAAGCGTTTGAGCGGTAATTCATTGATGGTAAAGGCTAAATCATCTTTATGAATCCCTACCGTAGAGCGTTGTAAAATTTTATCCTTTTCTCTTTGTTCTGTTAATAAGGTAGCAAAATCCGTTTCTATTAACTTAGATAGAAATACACAATTCACCGATTCTTGATGATTAGAAATGGTCGCATAATACGATTGAAAAATAGGTAAGAAAGTTTCTACCGTTGATTGACGTTTTTTTACAATATAAGCTGCAGGTTTTAACATTTGCTGGTCATAAATATCCAATAAAGTAGCATCAAAGTAGCGTTGTTCTGCAAACTGTTTGAGGAGCTTATTTCGTTGTGAGAGTAACTTATTGTACTCAATTAGATTTTTAAGATAATCTGCATCTAATTGACATATTGTATTATCTAAAAATCGACGACGTTCTTCGCTACCTTCTGTAATCATTTGCACATCATCAGGGGCAATCATCACCACAGGCAGTAAGCCGATATGCTCAGACAGTTTCGCATAAGGCACTTTATTACATTCAAATACCTTTTTTTTACGAGGAATCACCTTACAAACTACTTTTTGTAATTTATCCTTTTTGACAAAACCACCATCTAACCGAAAAAAAGTTTCTCCTTTTTTCATGACATACCTATCCGTCAAGCCAAAGTGACTTTTACACATACATAGGTAATAGATAGCATCTAGTATATTGGTTTTTCCCATACCATTTTGACCTACAAAGCAATTTAGTGTAGGTGATAAATCTATGGTACAAGATTCGTAATTTTTAAAATTTGTAAGTTGTAGTTTTTGTAAATACAAGGTAATATATTGTGAGTGATTTAATTTTCTTGTTGTCGCAATTTAGCCTCATAATCTGCTTTTTGTCGAATAAAATTTAAAAATATTTTTTCTGCAGGCATTTTTCCTCGCTTTACCGTTGTTCGATTTACAAACTCATGAAAAAATGGATATTTGACAAAAGCATATCTTAAATATTGAACTGCTTTTTGGTTATTACTACCTGTATTATGGTATTTATTACCAATCTTTAAGTAATAATAAGCCTCTTTTGAAGTGCCTACAGGAAATAATGTTGTTGAATTGAGTGGTGCGGATGCATATAATCTTTCATCTTTGAAAGTTCTGTACATAGCTAGACTATCTGCATACATTAATTTAACATAAATATCATAATGTTGCTGTTTGGGTTTTCGCACATCATGATGGTGTACAACGGTATTTGTTTCTCTTTTATCTTTGTAATTAAATAATTTGTATTGAAAACTGTCAATCCAAATTTCACTAATAGTATTCAGCATTATTTTACTTTTTAATTCATATTTTTCCGATTCATTTAAGTTGGAACTTGTATTATGTATAATTAATTCATATAGTTTTAAATCCGAAAATTTTTTACCATTCTTAATATGATTTAATTGTGTAAAAAGAGTATCCCCATTAGTAAAAATAAGAGTAGAGGGTAAAGGTGTCTTAAAATTTAGTCTTGGTTCAATAACTATATTATCAGATATTTCATGTTGTTCTAAAGAAAGAGGTTGTATGCAACCAACAAAACTAACAGTCAAAAAAAATACAATAACTAAATACTTCATAAAAATTAAATTTTGAAAACGTAAGTGCTACGTCTGGTTAAAAAATAATAAGATTCAAACTTAGGGGAATTAAACCCAAATTGCAAAGAGTTTTTTCTGTTGGTGTATAATTTCCTTTTGCTGCCATGATTTTTGTTTATTATGCTCAAAAATCAACAAATAACCACTATTTAAGTGTTGTTCTGTTAAATAAGTAGCCAATTGATTTAAACCCTTTTGATGTGCTTTTTCGCCGTACCACCGCTTCAATTCAATAATATATTTGTGTTGATTATAAGTAATCAGAACGTCTAATCGCTTTTCTTCCGAAATTTGAACTTCTTTAAAGGCATGACCTCTTCCATTTAAGATTGGATTTAAAAAAGATAGAAATACCAATCGTCCATTTCGTTCCAAAAATTGAGCATCTTTTTGACTATACTCAGCTTGCATAAATTGCTGAAACTTTATCAAAATTGCTTTTATATCTAACCCTCCATCACTTTTTTGAAAATTACTACCATAATGATAGTCTTCTTCTCTTTGCGTGAGCGTTTTAGAAATCATATAGTTGTATATCAAGGCTTGATATATCCTATTATGAATTTGTATAGTTCCATTTTTTTTGAAAATACCATACTGAATACCTTTATGAATAGTTGGATTATGCTGATTAAATGGAATATTATCACCATTAATAAGAATTCGATAGGTCAATTTATATAAATCTTCATGTAGTTCTAAATATTTAATGATACTATCAAAATTCGTATTATTTTCATTTAAAATCAACCGAACTGCTTTTTCTACCTCGTTGATTGTCCATTCTCTATTGGTTGATTGATCAATGATTTTTTCAGCAATTATTTTACATAATTTACTCACTAAAAATGGATAACCTGCGGTATAATAATGCAGCTTTTCAGCAATTGAAGGAATATCTATAATCGTATGGGTCTCTTTAGCATATTCCTGTAACATAGGAACAATCTCCTCTACACTAAACGACATATCTACTTCAAAATCTATGGCAATATTCCATGGACTATTGTAGGCTGCATTCTCGTTAGGATTTAACTTAAATTGTAGTGATTTAATGTCGTGTACTCCTGCTAAAATTACACTATGAAAGGTAGCTTGATAGGGAACGAACCGCTCTAAGTATTTAGAACGTAACATAGATAGAAATCGAATAAAAATTGTATGATTGATACTTGCATCAACTTCGTCAATTAACAACACTAATTTTTTACTAGCTTGAGCAGTTAATTTTGTAATAGCCGTAGATAGTGTTTTGAAATTAACTATAGATATAGACAAATCCATTGAAAATGAATATAATTCATTGTATTGGAAATTGAGATAGGTTACAGTCTTGTCCCAAAACATTTTAGCAAATGCCTCTTCTGTTTGGTAGCCTGTAGCATCTTCAAAACTTAATCGAATAGATAAATAATCTGATTTTTCTAAGATTTCACGTTCTAAATTGAATAAAGTAGTCGTCTTTCCATATTGTCTAGGACGATTAATGGTAAAGTATTTTCCTTTTTCAACCAAAGCCATTATATACTGGATTTTCACACTATTATCCATCATATAATGAATCTCAGGAAAACATACGCCTGTTATATTAAACTCTTTATTCATATCTTCTCAAAGATACAAAAATCCAATTGTTCGATTTGAATATCTCCTTTAAAACAAAAGCGAATATTCGCATTGTATTATAAAATTGATAAAAACATTTGCTTTCATTATGAGTTTTACAAAAAACAAGAATTGAACTACGGTAAATTTATGATTATACCATATCTTTGCTGACCATTTTGAGGGCTATTGAGAAAAGCTCTTATCTATTGTGATATTAACAATCAAAATTGACAACCATGCAACAGCAAGTAGAAACCACATATTCAAGAGAGACGTATTTGAATTGGTTTGAAGTGATGTTTCGTATTCGCCGTTTTGAGGAGCGTACGCTCCAAGCCTATTCTCAACGTAAAGTTCGTGGATTTTGTCACGTATATATTGGTCAAGAGGCAATTGCAGCAGGATTAGTATCTGCAACTCGACCTAATGATAACTGGATTACAGCTTATCGTCAGCACGGGCCAGCCTTAGCAAAGGGAATTACTAGCCGGGAGTGTATGGCGGAGTTGTTCGGAAAAGCTACGGGAAGTGTAAAAGGAAAAGGTGGTTCTATGCACTTTTTCTCAAAAGAGAAAAGATTTTTTGGTGGAGATGGTATTGTAGGGGGGCAAATTCCTACAGGAGCAGGTATTGCTTTTGCGGAGAAATATAAAGGTACTGATAATGTGACTATCTGTATGTTTGGAGATGGTGCTGCTCGTCAAGGTTCGTTGTATGAAACATTTAATATGGCGATGACGTGGAAATTACCCGTTATTTTTATCTGCGAGAATAATGGATATGCCATGGGAACTTCTGTAGAAAGAACCTCTAATGTACATGATATTTACAAAGTAGGTCGTGCATTTGATATGCCTAGCAAGCCTGTAAATGGAATGAATCCTGAGGATGTTCATGAAGCATTATTGGAAGCTTGTGAGCATGCTCGTTCTGGAAAAGGTCCTTATTTCTTAGAAATTAAGACCTATAGATATAAAGGACACTCTGTATCAGATCCTGCAAAATATAGAACTCGTGATGAGGTAAAAGGATATAGAAATCAAGATCCGATTAAATTTGTAGAAAAGAAAATGGTCGGTGAAGGATTGGCAACAGAAGAAGAGGTGAAAGCCATCAAAGCTAAGATTGAAGCAGAAATCGAAGACGCTGTACAATTTGCAGAATCTTCTCCTTATCCTGATGCAAGTGAGTTATATACAGATGTATATCATCAAGAAGATTATCCTTATTTAAAGGACTAAAATATTGGAATTTGGATTTTTTTTAAAAAAAAGCGACACAGATCAAAAGAATAGTTATCTTTGCCGAGATTTTTTAAATACCAAACTTACCTTCACCACATCATTTATTGATTTATAAGGTATGTTATTCAATTTTAAAGACAAAAATGGCTAAAAATAGAGGACGAGGACGTAATAGAAGACGTGCTCCACAAGAGGAAGACGAAACAATAGTTGACATCATTGGTACAGGTGAAAAGGTACAGGATTTCTTTGAAGAAAATCAAACAACTATCTTAGGTGCTGTTGCTGGTGTTTTGTTGTTGGTTGGTGCTTATTTTGCATATAGTATTTTTTATATGGCGCCTTTAGAGCAAACTGCTTCATCTCAATTATATAAGGCAGAACAAACTTTTGCTCAAGATTCATTGACAAAAGCCTTGACACAACCTGATGGGGGGTATCCTGGGTTTATTGAAATGGTAGAAGAGTATGGAAGCACCAACTCTGGAGATATTTCAAACTTATATGCTGCTATTAGCTATTTGAGACTTGGAAAATATGAGGTAGCTATTGATTATTTGGATGATTATGATGGTGGTGGCAAAGTTGCTTCTATTATTAGACAAGGGTTGAAAGGTGATGCATATGCAGAATTAAATGATTTTGACTCCGCATTAAGTTATTATAAGAAGGCTGCGAATGCTAGTGATAACGAATTCTTAAGTCCTTACTATTTATTGAAGTTAGGTATGCTAAATGAAAAGCAAGGTAATGGTTCTGCGGCAAAAGATGCTTATCAAAAAATTAAATCAAAATATCCAAATTCTACTCAAGGAAAAGATATTGATAAATACTTACAAAGAGTAGCGGGGTAATTAGTTACTTAGTGAGCTAGTTACATAGTTGCTTAGTCAGAAAAGGTAAGATCCATTCGATCTTGCCTTTTTTGGTTATAGTAAGTTACGTTGTAGTTTCTGATATTTAATCTAGTTCACTAAGTAACTAATTCACTAAGTAACAAAAATGAAATTATTTCTAATCGGGTTTATGGGGAGTGGCAAGTCTTATGTTGGGAAGCGATTAGCAGAGCAATTAGATTTCCAATTTATTGATTTAGACGCATATTTAGAACAAAAAACACAACGAACGATTTCGACTATTTTTGAAGAAGAAGGAGAAGACTATTTTAGAAATTTAGAACGAGCATGTTTGTATGAAATGGCGTCTTTTGAAAATATAGTAGTTAGCACAGGAGGCGGTACACCTTGTTTTTTTGATAATATTCAATGGATTCGGGAAAATGGAATAAGCGTGTTTTTAAAGCCTGATATTAACCTAATGGTGCAACGATTAAAATCAGAAACAGATAAACGTCCTTTGTTAGCCGATCAAGATGCCGTAACTTTACGGGACTTTATACAAGATAAATTACGACAACGATTACCATACTATAATCAAGCAACTGTTACTATACCTATCACAGCGTCCAACCAAAAAGAAATAGTAGAAATGATTTTGATACAATTGAATCTTGAAATCTAATTCAATGATTTGATTAGAATCAACCTTATTTTACCCCCTAGCCCCCTAAAAGGGGTAATTGCTACACTATCCCCCCTTTTAGGGGGCTAGGGGGTAATAAATTCAAAATTAACTAATGGCAGGAAACTCATTTGGAGATATATTTAAGATTACCACATTTGGAGAATCGCACGGAAAAGCGATAGGGGTGATTATAGATGGCTGCCCTTCGGGCGTAGCAATAGATGAAGCTTTTATCCAACACGAACTAAATAGGAGACGCCCCGGGCAATCCAAAATCGTAACCCAACGCAAAGAACCCGATACGTTTCAATTATTATCTGGGGTGTTTGAAGGGAAATCAACAGGAACACCGATTGCTATGGTGATTCATAATAAGGATCAACGCTCAAGAGATTATAGCCATATTTATGATAAATACCGTCCATCTCATGCAGATTTTACCTATCAAGAAAAATATGGAATTCGAGATTATAGAGGTGGCGGACGGTCATCTGCTAGAGAGACAGCCGCTAGAGTAGCTGCGGGTGCGATTGCGAAATTGATATTACAACAAGCAGGCATTCAAATTAATGCTTATGTGCATCAAGTAGGGGCAATTAAAGTAGAACAATCCTATCAAACCTTAAATTTTGAGCAGATAGAAAGCACTCCTGTTCGTTGTCCTGATTTAGCGGTGGCAGAGCAAATGATTGAATTAATTAGAATGGTAAGAAAAGAAGGTGATACCATAGGCGGCGTCGTGCAAGGTGTTGTGCAAGGCTGCCCCGTAGGATTAGGAGAGCCTGCTTTCAATAAACTGCATGCAGATTTAGCAAAAGCTATGTTAAGTATCAATGCTTGTAAAGGGTTTGAATATGGTTCTGGTTTTGATGGTGTAACCATGCGAGGTTCGCAACACAACGATGCTTTTTATAATGACAATGGCGTTATTAAAACAACAACGAATCATTCAGGAGGTATTCAAGGAGGTATTTCAAATGGAATGGATATTCACTTTAAAGTAGCCTTTAAGCCCGTAGCGACAATTGTACCGAGTCAAGACTCTGTGAATATGGAAGGCGAAAAAGTAACCGTACAAGGAAAAGGCAGACATGATCCCTGTGTATTGCCTCGTGCCGTACCGATAGTAGAAGCTATGACAGCTTTAGTTTTGGTGGATCATTGGTTAAAGCAACGAACGGTAAGAGGGTGATGTTTTGATAATTGATTTTTTAAACTATCCTATTGTGCTGTACAAGCCTACACATTTATGGCTGCTATACAGAATGATTAGGGGGTATATCTACTTATTCATTGGCACAGCTAGCAAAAAAATAATTTTAAAATAACAAAAGCCGCTATCTTTAAGACAGCGGCTTTCTATTATCAATTATACCATAATTTTCTACTCTTCCTCATCCGTTTCCTTCTTAGTCTCTTCTTCCGAATCAGCACTAGGCTCCGTAGAACCTTCCGAAGTTTCCACTTCTTCTATCTCATTTACCTCATCTGTTACTTCGGTTTCGGCGATTTCCTCATCGTCCTCGTCATCATCTTCTGGCAAATCCAATTCTGGTTTGGCTTCGTTTGCACGATTGATAAAAACCAATTCGCCATCAAATTCATCTACAAAAATAGTATCCCCTTTTTTGAAGTTTCCAGCTAATAACTCTTTTGATAATTCATTGATGATTTCTTTTTGAATCACTCGCTTCAACGGTCTTGCACCGAACTGAGGATCGTAGCCTAGGTCAGCTAAGAAATCCTTTGCAGGATCGCTCAACTCTATAGACATATCTTGCTTTTTCAAGAGTTTTCGTACGCCTTTTAACAACAATACTAAAATCTGACGAATTTCTTCTTTACTCAATGGCGTAAACATGATTTGCTCGTCAATTCGATTGAGAAACTCTGGGCGTAAGTCCTCTTTCAACAGTTCAAAAACTTCAATCTTAGTTGTTTCTACAATATCTTGTTTAGCATCATCATCTACATGTTCTAAGTCTTCAAAATTTTCCAAAATCACTTGAGCTCCCATATTTGAGGTCATAATGATAATAGTATTTTTAAAATTGGCAACCCGACCTTTATTATCGGTTAAGCGACCATCATCTAATACTTGTAATAAAATATTGAACGTATCCGGATGTGCTTTTTCAATTTCATCCAATAAGACAATAGAATAAGGTTTACGACGAACCGCTTCTGTCAATTCTCCACCTTCTTCATAGCCCACATATCCTGGAGGCGCTCCTACCAATCTTGATACAGAATGACGTTCTTGAAACTCACTCATATCAATTCGAGTAATCGCACGCTCATCATTAAACAAAATTTCTGCTAAGGCTTTTGCCAATTCTGTTTTACCAACTCCTGTAGGGCCTAAGAAAATAAATGAACCAATCGGCTTATTCGCATCCGCTAAACCTGCACGACTTCTACGCACCGCATCAGATACCGCAACTACCGCTTCATGTTGTCCAATTAAACGTTTGTGTAATTGATCCTCTAGACTCAATAACTTATCTTTTTCAGATTGAAGCATTTTCGCTACAGGAATCCCTGTCCAATTCGCTACGACCTCTGCGATATTATCCGAATCCACCTCTTCATCAATCATTCGTTTTTCAGCAGAAACTTCTTCTAGTTTCTCCTCAGCCACCATCAATTTCGCTTCCTCCTCCTTTATCTTTCCATATCGAATTTCGGCAACTTTAGCATAATCTGATTCTCGTTCTGCCTTTTCTGCTGCTATTTTATAATTTTCAATATTCTGCTTTGCCTTATTAATCGTCTCTACGATTTCCTTTTCTTGTTCCCACTGTGCTCGTTTTGCCGATAATCGATCGTTGAGATTCGCAATTGTTTTATTCAATTGAGCTAATTTCTCTTCATCCTTTTCTCGCTTAATCGCTTCACGCTCAATCTCTAATTGACGAACTCGTCTATCCAATTCATCCAAATCACCAGGTAAAGAATCCATTTCGAGGCGTAGCTTTGCAGCCGCCTCATCAATTAAATCAATAGCTTTATCGGGTAAATATCTATCTGAAATATATCGGTTTGACAACTCTGCTGCTGAAATTAAAGCATCATCTATAATTTTCACCTTGTGATGCGTTTCATATCGCTCTCTCAAGCCTCTAAGAATCGAAACCGTATCTTCTACACTCGGTTCATCTATCAAAACCGTTTGAAAACGACGAACTAAGGCCTTATCTTTTTCAAAATATTTTTGATACTCATCTACCGTTGTTGCACCGATAGCTCTGAGCTCTCCCCTTGCCAATGCAGGTTTTAGAATATTTGCAGCATCCATACCACCGCCACCGCCACCTGCACCAACTAGCGTGTGTATCTCATCAATAAATAGGATAATCTGACCATCAGAACCCGATACTTCTTTAATGACTGCTTTCAAACGTTCCTCAAATTCTCCTTTATATTTTGCACCAGCAATCAAGGAAGAAATATCTAAAGAATAAACCGTTTTGGATTTTAGGTTTTCAGGTACATCTTGATTCACAATTCGCCATGCAATACCTTCCACAATAGCCGTTTTACCAACCCCAGGCTGTCCAATAACAACAGGATTATTCTTCCGACGACGAGATAAAATATGTAAAACGCGTCTTATCTCTTCATCTCTACCAATGATTGGATCTAGCTTACCCGAAGCAGCCTGCTCATTCAGATTTAAAGCAAATTTCTTTAAAGCATTATATTGATTTTCAGCAGATTGTGAGGTTACTTTCCTTCCCTTTCTCAATTCTAATATCGCTTCTTTTAGTCCTTTTTGCGATACCCCCATATCTTTTAGTGAACGGGCGGTTTGGTCATTCCCACCTGAAATACCTTGTAAGATTAATTCTATAGAAATAAACTCATCACCATATTCTTTCAATAGCTTTTTAGCCATTGCTAAAGCCTTATTTGCATCATTTGAAAGGTATTGTTTATCTGCATTGCTGACTTTTGGTAAGGTTGCTATTATTTCATCTAACTTCTTTTCCAAAGTAGAAATTACAACCCCCAATTTTTTTAATAAAAAGGGAGCCACATCCTCATCTACCAATAATATACCTTTCATCAAATGGGCAGTATCAACCGTTTGATGATTAAATTTACCAGCATATTGCTGTCCTTTCAAAATCGCTTCTTGAGCTTTAATGGTGAAATTATCGTATGTCATTTAATAAATTTTGAACCTGTCTGCCGACAGGCAGGTATTCAATTTTAAATGTTAAACATTGAAAGTTACATCTATTTTTTTACAATAAATATGCCTTGCAAATTAGGGTATTTTTTTGAGAAAAACTGGCAATTTTCTACAAATCCCACTGTCGATTTGACGAATCACCTTACTTTTTTATGACAATTTGACACTTGTAATGTGTTGACGTGTTCTTGTGTTGACGTGCTGTCGTTGTTATAACGACAGCACGTCAACATATTTTCCAAACAAAAGGCAACGAAATATATAAATCTGCGTTATTTGATGCAGTACCACGATTCCCACACACTTCAATCATTTTATTTTATGGTTTGTATTGATATGGATTAAGCAAAAATTATGGATGAACTTGGATGACTTAATTTGATTGATACAGACCAACTAACTTATTTAAAACAAGACATAATGAAGTGGCTATCAGTGGCTTTTTTTGTATTTGTCGGTTTCGTACTTTTTTCGGCTACCTTTCAACTCGATTGGTTTAGACTCTTTTTATATTATGTTCCACATGGTGACAAGTTTGGGCATTTTGTGTTAGTAGGCGGATTAGCTTTTTGTGCTAATGTCTTACTAAAGTTAAAAACAGTCCAATTTTTCAACCATAATTTCCTTTTGGGTAGTCTTTTGGTTTTTATCTTTATGACGTTTGAGGAATTTAGTCAAATGTTTATTGCTACTCGCAATTTTGATTTGCTAGATCTATTCTTCAATTACTTTGGGATTTTAACGATTGGCTATTTAGCATATTTAACGGATGCTAAAGAACAAGTAGTTAAAAGTTAAGTAATGGTCAAAAAATAAATTGATGATTTCAACAAGATTATTTTATTCATAGTTTTTGCTTAAAAGAAGGAGTATTGTTGATACTATGACTGATTTTAAGTAAAAAATATGGGTAAAAGAAGCTGTTCAAATCGTTAAGTTATTCTTTGACCATTACTAAGAAACTTGTTGTTCGTTATCGGTTGTATGTTGTACATTCTGTTGAACAAACGAATAACATACAACTGATAACCAATAACACATCATGAAACCTTTTCATTTTAAACAATTTTCCATTCAGCAAGATAAATGTGCCATGAAAATTGGTACAGATGGTGTTTTATTAGGAGCTTGGGCAACTGTAGAGAATGCTCAAACTATCTTTGATATCGGCACAGGAACAGGTTTAATTGCCTTAATGCTCGCCCAAAGAAATACGCAAGTAACTATAAATGCCATTGAAATTGATGAAGCTGCATTTTTACAAGCTAGAGATAATTTTAAAAATAGTCCATTTGCTACAAGATTAAATATTATTCATCAATCTATTCAAACTTATGCGAATACCTCCTCATCTCGATATGATTTAATTATTAGCAATCCACCTTTTTTTATCAAAAATAAAGGAACAAATTCTAATCAAAAAAATAGGCAAATTGCTCGACAGACGAATTTACTAACACATACAGAGTTACTAGATTGTGTTTTAAAGTTACTATCTATAGAGGGAAGATTTTGTGTTATTCTACCATATCTGGAAGGATTGAACTTTATTCAACAAGCAAAAATAAAAAGCTTATTTTGCAATAAAATGATAGAGGTGAGAGGACGCATTGAAAAGCCTATCGAGCGATTATTACTAGAATTTTCAAGGCAAGATTTACCTTTGATACGAGAAGAATTAGTTATCCAAAAAAGTAGCAAAAGACATGACTATACCCCAAAGTACATCAATCTAACTAAAGACTTTTACACTATTCTATAAATTAAATATCCCCCATATCTTTCACCAATAAATCAATAAAACAATAAGTCAATGTAACCATTTATTCATACCAAACCGAAACTTCATCCAATCCCTTTCTTTCAATATTTGGTACGGTTGCATCTTCTGTTGGATAACCAACGGGAATTAAGAGAAAAGCTCGTTCATTATTCGGACGATTTAATACTTTTTGAAGGAAATTCATCGGACTCGGTGTATGTGTTAAGGCCACTAGACCTGCGTTGTGAATAGCCATTAGTAAAAATCCTGTCGCTAATCCCACAGATTCATTGACATAATAATTTTTGGATTTTTGACCATCTACTAAATCATAGGCTTTTTTGAACACAACTATCAAGTAAGGAGCAATTTCAAGAAAAGGCTTATGCTCATCTGTCCCAAATACTTTTAAATCGTCTAGCCATTCATCAGACATTCTACCATGATAATTCTCGTACTCTTCCTTTTCAGCGGCTATTCTGATTTGTTTTTTGATTTCAGGGTCAGATACTACACAAAATGTCCAAGGTTGTTTATGTGCACCTGAAGGGGCTGAAGAAGCCGTCATGATTATATTCTTAATAACCGATTTTGGAACAGGTTTATCAGAAAACATCCTTAAAGAGCGGCGTTTATCCATATATTTATAAAATGCCGAACTTCTATCTTGCATTTCTGATGCCTCAAATTGTTGTGCTAAATATGGTATAAATTCTTCGTTACTCAATGTCTCAAGTTTTAGATCCTATAATTTCAACATCTACGACAATTGACTTTCGATGTTCGACAATCGAATAATTCTAAAAATGATAAAACATGTAATTAAATGAATATTAATTTTTTATAAATATTAATTTTAACTAAAAAATCGAATGTCGTTGGTCGAATGTCGTCCCGATAGCTATCGGGAATCGTGTCTATTAAATTTGTTACTAAAGTATAACTAATATTTGAAAAGAACGACTATTACATATATTTCAAAAATTCAAGCGTCATTTATGTAAAACAAATGACTATGATTTCGGAATAAATACTTTTGCAGTTGAAGTAATACTAGCCGTTCGGACATTATCTTCATTGTATAAATCACCACTTAAAAAGGCTATTGAGCGTCCCATTTTATCAATTCGACCTATTGCCTTTAACTTACCATCATGACTTGCCTTGTAAAATGAAACTTTTAGTTCAAGTGTCGATAAAACCTGAATCGCTGGATTCATTGCGAATACAGCATGAGAAGTTACCGCATCTAACATAGCGGTTACAAAACCACCTTGTATAATATTTCCGCTATGGCAATAATCCTTAGTAATATTAAATTCCATTGTACAAGTACTTTTTTCTGTATCTACATCCATTATAGTACATCCCAAAGCATTTAAAAATGCTGGTCTATGTTTATTCAGTTGTGCAATGATTTTTTCCTTTGTCATATTGATCGTTCAATTTTTCCATAAAAATAGGAAATTCATAAAATGATTAACGATAAACTTCAAAAGTGTTTTCCTGTCAAAGTATGGTTTGCTGAAAAATCTCATGGAAAGTAGTCAACAGGTGAGTTAGAGGCGGAGACTAACGCCTAATACATTAAAACTTAGGCAATTTGTAATTTGTAGTAACTCACCTGATGACAATCGCGTCTTTTATCAGAGAACCAAAAATATTTTAGAATTTTGAATCGCAGAAATCAGATATAATTCGATATTATACAGTTCAATTAACACGATTAAACAGCTTTTGTGGCTTGGTTTCGCTATTTTTGCATTTTAAAATTACTCAGATAGATATTTAAATTTTTGTAAAAGAAGGATGAAAGAGCAAATTAATGCGGCATTAAAAGAGATGTCATTGGAAATTAATGCCAATCGACAAGAATTATTACGACTTAATGCAATTGATATTGAAAATTGCGATACAACGGACAAATCATTGTATGATAGGTTATTTATCAATGATAAAAAAATAGATGGAATGATTGATTCATTGCATCAAGTCATGGCAAAACCATCTCCGTTAGACCAAGTTTTATATTCATTTAAACATGAAAATGGATTAATCATATCTAATAAAACGGTTCCCTTTGGAACAATTATGATCATTTATGAGTCAAGACCAGATGTAACCGTAGAAGCGACCGCAACTGCCTTAAAGTCAGGTAATAACATTATTTTAAAAGGAGGTAAAGAAGCTCGAAATAGTAATCTATTTTTACATTCCTGCTGGATAAAAGCTTTATTGAAAGTAGGATTGGCAGAAGAACAAATTCGCTACCTAGATGTCAATCGCTCTACGTTACAACAATTCTTAAAGACGCCTGATGTTAGTATAGATTTAATCGTGCCTAGAGGTGGCGAACGACTAATTGAATATGTAAAAAGTGTTGCTCAATGCCCTGTTTTGGTAAGTGGTCGGGGTAATAATTTTCTTTATGTTGCAGAGTCCGCCGATTTAATAATGGCAAAAAATGTAATTATACAATCCAAAATTTCAAAAATCTCCGCTTGTAATGCTTTGGATAAGGTTCTTATCCATAAAAACATTTCTAAAGATTTTATTAATGAATTAAAATCTGCATTGGTCAAGGAACAAGTAGAGATTATTCCATCATCTAGTGATGATATATGGATGGAAGAGTTTTTAGATAAAAAAATAGTGGTCGAGACTGTTGGCAGTTTACAAGAAGCCATTAAACTGATTAATCAATTTTCAGGTAAACATTCTGCTACTATCATCAGTAAAGAGGAGACAGAAGCCGATACTTTTCTGAGAAAGGTAGATTGTGCGGCTGTTTATCACAATGCTTCTACTCGATTTACAGATGGTTTTCAATTTGGTTTAGGAGCTGAAATGGCAATTAGTACCGATAAATTACATCATAGAGGGCCTCTAGGTATTGAACATTTAGTCACTAACAAATGGTACATCAAAGGAAATGGACAGACAAGATAAACCAAAGTTATTAATCAAAATCGGGACAGCTACTTTCACTAAGGGGAAGGAACGAATTTCAAGGGCAAAGCTAGAGGATATTGCTATTCAGATAGTAGCATTACGAGAGCAGTATGATATTATTTTGGTTTGCTCAGGGGCAATTGCTGCAGCAAAACAATTTATAAAATTAGAGCGAATAGGAGGAAGTAACCTAAAAGAGAAACAAGCTTTAGCGGCTATCGGTCAACCTTTTTTGATGCGATTGATACATGACTCTTTTAGAGATTATGAAATTCCTGTAGGACAATGTTTATTGTCCTACATGGATTTTGAGCATGAAACAACTCGGCAAAATATTGTCAATACGATAGGCGTTTTATTGAAAAATGACATCATTCCTATCATTAATGAAAATGATACGACTGCAACAGAAGAAATCCGATTTGGAGATAATGATAAACTATCTGCCCTTACAGCGGTCTTGCTCAATGTAGATTTACTCATGTTAGTTACTAATACTTATGGGGTTTATGATAATAACAAAAAAACCATTCGAGTTATTGAAGATATTGACTCGGTTCATCAATATATTAGCACTAGCTTTTCGAGTCAAGGCACAGGAGGTATGCAATCAAAACTAGTAGCAGCAGAAATTGCACAACGCAATAATATTGAGTCTTGGATTATCAATGGACATGAGAATAATTTTCTATTAAATGCTTTAAACGGAAATTCCGAATTTAGTACGATTAAAGTCATAAGTAAAGGGTAATAATAGCTAATTCTTCAACTAATTCCACTCTTAACTGGTTACTTGTCATTTCTATTTGATTGATTATTACTATTACTAAACTTATGTTTTTCAATTAAAATTTATATTTAAAATTTTATTATACAAGTATAGATTCATATATTTGAATATCGTATAATTTTGATTTAGTTTAGTTATACCTAAAATAATTCTGTAAACAT
>CAYLSF010000022.1:10533-20912 GCA_964385675.1 uncultured Saprospiraceae bacterium | reverse complement strand
GATTCTATTCTTAATAAAATCTTTAATAAGCGTATTCATGAATAACTTATTAAATAGTGTACCTTTTCCTAATTCTGAACTTAGATTTTTAATGGTTTCAAAATAGACGGGTTGTTTAGTTCCTTCTAAGGTAGCAAACGGGGATAAAAATGCCCAAATTTTCTCTTCTGTAAGATCCATGAATTGCTTACTTTGAATTTTGTACATGGCAGCAACCTGTGTATTTAAAAAATCTCGAAGTACATTATCTATACTTTCCAATTTTTTAAGGTCAGCTAGAGCAAAGGTAGCTTCGGTTTGACGGCTTTCATCATTGGTAATATTAAGATAGATTTTATCTAATAAGACTTGTAAATATGGTAAATCAATTGTTCGTTTTTGAAGAGGATTCCCTTTTTTATCTTTACCTTTCAAAATTGTAAAAACTTTCTCTGCAAAAGGTCCTAGTTGGGTTGTAGATAGGTTAATATTGGTTTTATCTGTTGTTGCTCCTTGCAGCACTTCTGTTACTTTTTTTAGATTCATTGGTTCTACCCGCAACTTGTTATGTAAAAGATGGGGGACTGCTTTTTCAAATTCAAATAGATGCCCTAAATATTCTTCTCGAATACTAATGATTATTTTAATCGGTTCTTCAAGTTGTAGTAAGGATTGAATCGTCTTAATAAAAGTCTTTTGCTCTTCGGGTTCTCCCAAAATATAAAGCTCCTCAAACTGATCAAAAATAAGGTAAATCGGACGGAAATATTTGATATATATTTTTTTCAAGTCTTGTTCGATAGGGAGTATTGATTTTTTATTAGGTGTCTCTTCTTCGTCCTCAAAATCAATGAGTTCTATTTCACTACTGAGTTGTCCTAGCTTTTGTGCTAGGGATTGATTAAGGTTTGCCCCTCTACGGATTGGTATGGCTAACCAATCATACGGACGAAATTTATTGGCTAATCCACATTGAATCAGGCTGGTTTTGCCTGTTCCCGAAAATCCATAAAGGACGAATAGGTTACTTTGAAACGTCATTTCATAGAGGGTTTCTATTTCTTCTTCTCGTCCAAAAAAGATGTCTTTATCTTCCCGAGTATAGGCATCTAAAAATTTGAATGGATATTTTTTCATTGGTGCGGTCGATTTTGTAGTTTAGCTTAGGTGGTTAAGGTATTTTTCAATTGTTTAAATTGAAGATAAAGCATATCGGATTTGAGTATAAAAATGCCTTTTTCTTCATTGAGCAATTGGTTTCGAGTCGCTATATCATCCAACTCTCGTAAGCGATTGTGGTATTTAAGTGGAATATCTCGCTCATCTATCACAAAGTCATAGACTAAGGCTTTGGATTGAAGATGACTGAAAAAGCAAATTTTAGATTGAGGATGTACCTCTATGGCGTGGTAATCTATGATAAATGGAAATAGATTAACAGTATGCTGTTCTGCTGCGTTTGTCTTTGGCACTAATACGATAGCGTCAGAACTTTTGGGTTGTTTGGTATAGGTTGATTGCTGTTTGTAGATGGCATTAGAGGCTCTTTTACTCGCCTTGCCGCCTACTTGCTCTGCTACGGTATATTCTTCTCTAAATATCGGTGTAGGGTCATTGGGTCGTTTTTCATAAATCACCCGTTTGACCGATTTTAATTCATATTGGGTTAAAAAGGTGCATTTGGCTAACAGATAGGCTAAATGTCGCTCTAGTGTAAAGCAATCTGCTTTTTTGGCACTTCTTCTTTTATACCGTTTTTCGATGTCAGATAGGACGGTGATGGACGTTTTAAGGAAACCATCTTGATTCCATGTGGCAATTAATTCCAATATTTCGGGAATGGCACAGGATAAATTTTTGGTTGTATAGCATTGTTGTAAGGATTGCAGTAATTCTAGGTATTCCTCATTGTTCCATACCAAAGTGGTTTCTAAAAAATCCGCCAATATATCTTGTGTATCTTCGGATAGTTCAAGTGTGGGTGTTGTGGTTTTAATCTTCCATATATCTGCAATAAGGATATAGCTACAAAGTTGTAAGAGTAGCTTGTAGGTTTGTAAGCCTTCTTTGAGATAATAATCCATTTGACGCTCTCTGGAAAGGTAATGTCCTGCTTGTTCCGCCCAATCTACTTCACCTGCCCCTATGGCAAATAGTCGCCTTAGCTGCTCATCTATAATACCGATATATTCATTGACGATGATATTTTTGGCTTGAAACGCATTATCGGATATTGCCCAATCTTCAATTTTAATCAAACGTTTGTACATTCGTTTGATTTTTCGATTGTTGCCACTCAATGCTTTTAATAGAATTTCAGTCATTTTTTCATTAAATGCCTTTTCTTCTGTTGCAATATCTTGATGCAGCGACCATGAAGGATTATTGGTAAATAATTCCCAAATGACTGTTTTATCCTCCTCTTCCGTTTCGAATGTAAATCCTCTATGGTCAGCAATTGGTTCAATATTGAAGGTGCTTTGAACATATAGGGCAGCCTCTTTATAGGCATCATCTAGGGTACAAGTAGCTTCAAAGGGATTGGATTGATCGGCATTGGATAATTTTCGATAAAATCGTCTCGCAAATCGAATGGCTTTATGGTCTGATATAGGGTAGTTTGTTCCAATGACGGAGGGTATGCCTGCGGCTTCTAGTGTCTTTACTTGTGGAGCAGTAGAGCAGCCATTTAAAAAAACGAATTGTAATTGCCCTGTTGTAGCCTCTCTGCCTAATAATTGAGCGATACCTTCTGCTCTACCCAATTCGGTATTGGTAAATTGATGATTGAGTTGTAAGCCTTCACCACTTGCATGTCCTGCAAAATGAAAGAGGACAATTCGCCCTTGATACCGATTGAATAATTGAAAAATATCGTCAATACTTACCGAAGAACGGGTAATGACTTTTAAGCGGTTCGTATCATCATAGTGTTCTAGTGCTTCTTCTATATAGCGTCGTTCTGTTTCTACATTGTGTAGAAAATTATCTAGGTCATTGGAAAAGACAATTAACGCAATCGGTGGCTTCATATTGGGTTTGATTTTGTTTTCAAATGTAGGGATTTTTTGTTTTAGATCGGTCATATCTCCAACCGAGACGTCATATTTTTCGTGTATTCTATTTTAAACTCAATCGTTACTATTCAGAACTGAGAGAAGAGAAGCGAGAATAGAGAAAATTTTCATGGAGTACCTATTTCAAATAGGCTTAAATATGCGATAATATCCTATTTTGGTAAAACTATGATTTGGACTGTCTCTTTTCTCTACTCTCACTTCTCTATTCTGAATAGTTACACTCAATCCTTCATTAAATTGTAAAGTCTTGATGCTATTAGTCGAATGAATTCGACTTTACGTTTAATGGATTAAATCAAACCTATGAAATACATTTACACAACTATTATTATCATTTTCGCTTTTACAGCTAGTATGGCACAATGGAATCTTTTTTATGAAAAAGATCCTGTGAATAAACTTGCCTTAAAAAATAATCAACTGTTTGCTGGCGGTGGAAATGTGCAACTGTATCAACAAGTTGCAGCAGATAGTTTTGAGATGACGCAATTGGAGCAGTATGGATTTATTGGAGCAATTCAGTTTTTGAATACGAATATTGGCTATGTAGGCGGTGGTTGTTATTTTACTTTTGATGAATGTCCTGGCAATACGGTTTATAAAACAGAAGATGGTGGGCAAACTTGGAGTAGAACGGGAAATTTGAACCCGAATAATAATTTGGGGTTTGGGATAGTCATTGATTTGGAAGTGCTGGATGAGCAAAGGGTATTGGCGTTAACCGAATATTATGGTTTACACTATTCAAAAGATGGTGGGCAAAGCTGGGAAATCGTGCTAGAGGATAATGCAGCGAATAACTTTGAGCGGTTGCAATTTGTGGATGATAGGGTTGGGTTTGCAGTCGCTAGGGGATTCCTACCTGATGATGGAAATTTCAGTTTGATTTATAAAACAGAGGATGGTGGCGAGAATTGGACACCTGTATTTAATTCCCAAAATCAGTTTAAGATAGAAAGTAGCTATTTCTTAAATGAAACTACTTTTTTTATTACGACCAATACGGGTAAATTCTTGAAAACGATAGATGGAGGGGTATCTTGGGTCGAGCATCCTTATTCTTCAGATGTTTATGAAATTGGGCGAAATTTGACTTTTGTTACACCACAAGTAGGGTATTTATTTACCTATCATAATACCAATTATAACAGTATTTTATATAAGACCATAGATGGTGGGCAGACGTGGTTTATTGATTTTCAGATAGAGGAGTACATTGCTGATTTTATTTTTTCTGACCCAAATAATGGTTATTTAATTGCTGGTTCAAATAAGATTTATCAACGGTCAGAAAGTTTTATTTCGCTTGAAAATGAGTTGGATTTAATCTTATTTCCTAACCCTTCTGTAGATTATTTTAGTATTCAAAGTCAAAATATTCCGATAGAAAGCCATCAAGTGAATGTGGTCAATGCAACGGGGCAATTGGTATATTCCACCCAACAAATTTTTAAACCTGTAGGGGTACAACATTGGAGTGCAGGTATTTATTTTGTGGAGTTGAGGGATAAGGCAGGGCAGTTATTAAGACGAGGGAAATTTGTAAAACAATTGTAATGGAATATCGGTAGAGACGTTGCCATGCAACGTCTCTACCGATTGGTTGCTATAATAACGCCACCCGCAATAATAAATCCGCCGCCGTAATAAATAACGTCTTACCATTTTCGCCTATCGCACAATTTGCTGTCGCACGGGTCGTGCGTATTTTCCCTAAAACCGTTCCATCTGCATCAAAAATCCAAACTCCGCTTGGGCCTGTGGCGAAAATAATTCCATTGGCATCTACTTTTAAACCATCGGGTAAACCTTGTTCGCCTTCTTTTCCGATTAAATTGGTGGCATCATAGAATATACGACCATTCTCCACCATACCATCTTCTTGTATATCATAAGCATACCATCTAGCTTTTTCGGGATCGGAACAAGCAATGTATAGCGTTTTTTCATCAGGTGAAAGGGCGATACCATTCGGTTTTGTAATGGAATCCACCAATAAATCAACTGTTCCGTTGGGCTGAACTCGGTAAACACCAGAAAATGGAATTTCTTTGGTAGGGTCATTATCTCGTTGAGCCAATCCATACGGTGGATCGGTAAAGTATAAATCGCCATTGCTATGATAGCAAGCATCATTAGGACTATTGAATTTTTTACCCTCATATTGTGTGGCAATGGGTTGGTAATTGGGTTTAGGAGCATTTAAAGGAGCATCCATAATAGCAACTTGTCGGTTACCATGCTGGCATAAAACCAATTGTCCTTTAGCATTGAATAATAAACCATTAGAACCTCGCTCATGGCTTGTTGTAGATTCTCCTGTAAATCCTGAAGGCGTTAAATAAACCGCTTTCCCACCTGTTGCTGACCATTCATAAATGGTATCCATTGGCACATCAGAGAAAATAACTTTTTGCTCATCAGCTAACCAAAGTGGTCCTTCAGACCAGGCAAACCCTTCTGTTAAAACTTCAATTTTGGTATCTGGAGCGATAACTTTATCTAAGCCTTCATGTAGTTTTTCAATTGTTCCAACAGTTGGATAATCGGTTGTTTGTGAATTGGTTGTAGGTTTTTTTGCTTCATTATTGCAACTAATGAATACGCTAATAACTAGGACGACAATTATGTGGATTGGTTTCATGTAAGATTTGACAATCGACATTCTATAGTTGATTTTTTAACCACAAAAAAAACAATCCCTCCCGACTACTGTACGGGAAGCTATCATGAACATAAAGAGCATTGACTAATAATAAACAAATATTACAGACTTTGTTTTCTTTGTGTCTTTGTGGTTCATCATCAATTATTGAATATCGCAATATGATTAAAAATGACTAATTTAGAGGAACGAGGTTGTATTACCTAATGTTTTAAAGTCGAATTTTAGTATTGGATTGTTTCATCGTTATTCGGTTAAGGTTCAATTGTCGAAAGTCGAAAAGCGAAGCGGTCAAAAGTCGAAAGTTGAGTCTATGAAAGTATGTATAGCGGAAAAGCCAAGTGTGGCACGGGAAATTGCAAAAATATTGGGAGCGAAGTCGAGAAAAGATGGTTATATCGAAGGGAATGGCTATGCGGTGACATGGACATTTGGACATTTTTGTACCCTCAAAGAACCCGATGATTATAAGCCAGAATGGAAAAAGTGGAACATGCACACTTTGCCAATTTCACCTGACCGATTTGATATTAAATTGAAAAAAGATAAGGGCGTTAAAAAGCAATTTAATGTTATTAAAAAATTGGTTAAACAGGCATCTGTCGTCATAAACTGTGGCGATGCAGGGCAAGAGGGAGAGTTGATACAACGGTGGGTATTGCAACACGCTAAGTATAGAGGAAAAGTATTACGACTTTGGATTTCTTCATTGACGCCCGAAGCGATTCGAGCAGGATTTAGAAATTTAAAAAATGCCTCAAATTATGACAATCTTTATCAAGCGGGGCAATCAAGGGCAATAGGCGATTGGTTATTGGGCATGAATGCAACTCGACTTTATACCTTGAAATATGGTGGGTATAAACAGGTTTTATCTATTGGACGTGTGCAAACGCCAACTTTGGCGATGTTAGTAGCACGGCATAAAGAGATTGAAAACTTTGTACCTCAACCTTATTGGGTTTTGCAAACGGTGTATCGAGAAGTCGTTTTTACCGCAGAAAAAGGGAAATTTTTTAAAAAAGAAGAAGGCGATGCGTTATTGGAAAAAGTAATGGATCAGCCTTTTACCATTGTTAAATTTGATAAAAAGAAAGGAAAGGAATATCCACCTAAATTATTTGATTTGACGAGTTTACAGGTTTTTTGTAATAAGCGATATGGCTATTCCGCAGACCAAACCTTGAAGGTTGTTCAACAACTCTATGAGCAAAAAATCGTCACCTACCCAAGAGTCGATACCACTTATTTACCCAATGATATGTATCCTAAAATTAGTGGTATTTTACAAAAAATGAATTCTTATCACCAATTTACGCAGCCGCTTTTGGGTAAAAAAATTAGAAAATCAGCTAAGGTTTTTAATGATAAAAAAGTAACAGATCACCATGCCATTATTCCGACAGGCATGGAAAAGCCCTTGTCGAGTAATCAAAAAAATGTGTATGATGCGATTGCAAGGCGATTTATTGCGGCATTCTATCCCGATTGTATTGTGGCAAAAACGACGGTGATTGGAGAGGTAAATGGTGTGAAATTTAAAGTCACAGGAAAAGAAATATTGGATGAAGGATGGCGAGTGTTATATCCGAAGCCAAAAACTAAACCTCAAAATAAGACGAATGGTAAAGCTAAAGGTTCAAAAAAAGAAGGCGAAGAAGAACGGATTTTACCAACGTTCAAAGTAGGCGAATCGGGAGAACATGAGCCATCTTTGGTGGAAAAAGTAACACAACCCCCTAAAATGTACACAGAAGCGACGTTGCTTCGTGCGATGGAAACCGCAGGTAAAAATGTGGACGAAGAGGAACTCCGAGAACTCATGAAAGCAAATGGCATTGGCAGACCCTCTACCCGAGCGAATATTATTGAAACCCTTTTTAGAAGAAAATATATTCAGCGAAAAAGGAAATTGGTTGTGCCGACGGAGACGGGGATTAAGTTGATTGATACGATTGATAATGAACTCTTGAAATCGGCAGAATTGACAGGGAAATGGGAGAAAAATCTGAGAGATATTGAAGAAGGTAAGTATTCAACCGAGCAGTTTGTGCGAGAAATGAAAACTATGGTGAATAACCTGATTTATGAAGTTCAAAACGCCTCTCACCATAGCCGAATTGCTACAAATACAAAAGCAAGAACTTCCGTTCCTCGTCCCAGAAAAGTACCTCCTAAGAAAGACAAAATTTTAGCTTCGACTTGCCCAAAGTGCCAAAAAGGAACATTGTTGAAAGGTAAAACAGCCTACGGATGTAGTGAATGGAAAGCAGGCTGCTCGTTTCGATTATCATTTCAAGTGCATGATAAAAAACTACCTGAAGGTCAATTGTTGAAATTGGTCAATAGTGGTAGTACAATTTTACTGCGAGGGTTTAAAGTGAATGGAAAAACGGTAAATGGTAAGCTACGGTTGAATGATAATTTTGAAGTTATCTTAGAAGAAAAATCGACTCCATCTATCTCTAAGCCACAGCGTACTCGTAAAAAATCGACACCCCAAAAGGAGAAAACGACTCAAACTGTACCTAGTAAAATTCCATGTCCAAAATGTGGGAAAGGTCATGTATTAAAAGGAAATAATGCGTATGGTTGTAGTCGATGGAAAGCAGGCTGTAATTTTCGATTTCCATTTGAGGAGGTGAGACGTAAAGCTCAAGGTAAAACGATGTCAAAGCAGTTAGTTTGGAATATTTTGAGGGGGAGGGAGTAACCCTTGGATAATTGTTAATTATTTGGTTTTAACTATTTGATATTTAATTAATTACAAAGAAGAAGTCGTGGGTAAATATATCTGATTACCTAATCTTGGAGAGTGATGGAAATGTGGATTTTATGAATGGAGTAAATACTGATAGCTGTTAGGACGGATTTTTCTTTAATAGATTTTACTAATCACTAACCTACTAATTACTAATCACTATCACAGTTTACTATCTTTGATTTTCAAATTTGATAGTGCATGAGCGATTTTACGCAAAGAACTTCTGTTTATACTATTTTGACTATAATTGGTCTTGGACTAATTATCTATTTTCCAATATTTTATCAATTGGATGCTCCTCCTATTTTCCAATGGGATGAGGCACGGTTGGCAGTAAATGCGTATGAAATGTCCGAGTCCGAGTTGAGGTTTGAAGATTGGATAGTAACAACTTGCCAAAATAAACCTGACCTTTGGAATACAAAGCCACCTTTGATGATTTGGATGCAAGTGGTTTGGATAAAGGTGTTGGGGATAGGAGAGTTAGCGATTCGGATGCCTTCTGCTTTGGCTGCTGTATTGACCATTTTAATTCTAGTTTATTTTTCAAAAAAGGTATTGGGGGATGTAGTTTGGGGGACTTTAGCGAGTTTAGTTTTGATTACGGCAGGTGGTTATCTGTGTAGTCACGGTACTCGTACAGGCGATTATGATGCAGTTCTGACACTATTTAAAACGTTGTACGCACTTAGTTTCTTTGCATTTATTGAGACAAGTAATGTAAAACAAAAGAATCGATATTTTATCTTATTCTTTGTGGCTTTAACGGCTGCCGTGATGACTAAAGGGATAGTTGGATTTTTGATGTGTCCTATTTTATTGGGGTATGCTTTGGTGCGAAAGCAAGTGATTCCGATTTTGAAAAATCCAATTTTTTATGGTGGCGTTGTTAGTTTAATAGGCATAGTTGGTGGCTATATTTTTTTGAGGGAACAGTACAACCCTGGCTATATAGAAGCAATGCTAGAAAATGACATAACAGGACGTTATGCAGGTACCTTAAAATCTTCTGAAGGAATTTATGTGGAAAGTGAAAATAAAGAAGATTTTGGTTTTATTTTTCGTGATTTGATGAATCGAGGATTGAAATGGTGGTTTTGGTGGCTGATTCCTGGCGTGGCTTCAGTGGTAATGTGGAAAGATAAGCTATGGCAGCGATTTGCTGCATTTAGTTTGGCTTTATCACTTTTTGTATTTCTTATCATTTCCAATTCTAATTTTAAAGCAGCGTGGTATATTTTACCGATTTATCCGTTTTTTGCATTTATTATTGGCTCCGTTCTGTTTAGAATTTGGAATTGGATTCGAGATTTTGATAAAATCAACTCAACTCTTCTAAAATGGAGTTTGGCGAATTTGGTGATTTTGGGAATTGTAGCGACACCATATTTTGATATTTTCAAACAAATCAGATATGAAGCGTCTATTTATGCACCAAAGGAAAGTTATTTTCTACAAAGCTTGGACAAAGGACATATTCCTGCGGATGGATTGACCTATCTATCGGTTGGTTATAATGTCCATGCTCATTTTTATTTAAAAAAATTGGCGAATAAAGGCACACCGATTACCTTAAAGGCTTGGAATAAAATTGAAAAAGGCGATAAGATTATTTCGTATCATCCCGATTCTGAAAATTATATCAAACAAAATTTAGATGTGCAATTGATAATGGATTTGAAAGGGGTGTTGGTGTATGAAGTCATTGGACGAATTGAGAATTGAGAATTACGAATTACGAATTACGAATTACGAATTACGAATTACGAATTACGAATTACGAATATAATTTGACAAATAAAGTGAAACCTTTTTTGTTTCAAGAGGAATGTATAAAACACGTCAACACGTCAACACGTCAACACGTCAACACGTCAACACGTCAACACGT
>CAYLSF010000022.1:8654-10433 GCA_964385675.1 uncultured Saprospiraceae bacterium | reverse complement strand
CGTCAACACGTCAACACGTCAACACGTCAACACGTCAACACGTCAACACGTCAACCCCGACCTATCGGTACGGGACTTCGTTTCACTTAGCACATCAACACATATAGAAAATGGATCTATCAGTAGTTATACCGATTTATAATGAAGCAGAAGGAATTAATGAGTTGCATCGCCGATTGACGATGGCGGTGAAGCCTTTGGTGGATTCGTATGAGTTGATATTTGTAAATGATGGTAGTCAGGATAAGTCTTTTCAGAAATTAAAAGCGATTGCTCGAGTTGATGAGACAGTAAAATACATTGGTTTTAGTCGGAATTTTGGGCATCAAATTGCCGTTACTGCTGGTTTGAATCATGCAACGGGAGATGCGGTGGTAATTATTGATGGTGATTTACAAGATCCACCTGAAGCGATTGCAGATTTATATCAAAAATATCAAGAAGGCTATAAAGTTGTATATGCAAAACGCAGACAACGAAAAGGTGAGACGTTTTTTAAGAAGTTTACAGCGAAGTTGTTTTATCGAATTTTATCTAAAATAACAGCGATTGACATTCCGATTGATACGGGTGATTTTAGGATAATGGATAAAATTGTGGTTGAACAATTGAATCAAATGCCTGAACCGAATAAGTTTCTTAGAGGGCAAATTGCATGGATAGGGTTTAAGCAAACCTTTATCGAATTTGATAGAGAGGAGCGAAAATATGGCGAAACGGGGTATTCGGTAGGAAAGATGTTTCGATTTGCATTGGACGGGATTACAGGATTTTCCAATTTTCCACTTCGAGTTGCTTCTATTTTAGGATTTTGGGTATCCGGTATTGCCTTCCTTATTATTTTGTATGCCTTGTATGGTTATTTTATCTTAGATAAAAATGTAACAGGTTGGACGTCAATGATGGTTAGTGTGATGTTTATAGGTGGCATACAATTAATTACAATTGGGATTATTGGAGAGTATATTAGTCGGATTCAAGAGAATGTGAAGCAACGCCCCTTGTATATTGTAGAAGAAACAAATCTCAAAGACAATTAAGCGTATTCACAGCATAGAAACCCATATTGATAAAAGTCATCTTACTTTAACACAAAAGTCATGGTTTTTTAGGTCTCACTCCCCTATATTTGCGATATGAAACAAACAATAGCCATTTTACTTGCTTTTATGGTACTTTCAGTTATACTGAAAGATGTGGCGATGTATGTTTTATTTAAGGTAAATCAAGATTATATTGCTGCTACAAAATGTGTTAATAAGGATAAAAAAGTTAGTAAATATGCTCTTAATTGTAATGGTCAATGTTATTTGAAAAAGACTATTGTAGCATATCACGAATCAAAAGAAAATAATTCCTCCATTCCTTTTCCTACATTGGAAGATCAACAAGAAGTTCAGCAAATTATTCAATATTTTGAGATAGATAACTCTAAAAAGGTAGTTTATACTTCTAATTTGATTCATTCAAAACCCAATTTATATACACAATCTTTTTTACAAGATATTTTCCACCCTCCGCAATCCATTTAGATTGCTTCAATTTCTTTTTTAATATTTTATAAAATAGTAATCATTGGTTTAAGTAATTGATTCACAGTGTTGTGTCAATAAACAATGTATTGCTGAAAATTACTTTCATGACAAAGCAATTTATATTATTTGTCATGTTCGGATGGTTGAGCGTAAGTAGCGTTTATGCTTGCGATGCCTGTGGAAGTAGTATTGGAGGTAATAGTTTGGGGCTATTAGCTTCTTACAAAAATAACTTCATTGGCTT
>CAYLSF010000022.1:0-8631 GCA_964385675.1 uncultured Saprospiraceae bacterium | reverse complement strand
TGGCTTCCTTCTATGCTGTACCCGAACATGGTAATACTAACGATGATTTTCATATTATCGAATTATCAGCTCGATACCATATTTCTAATAGATTTAAAATATTATTCCATCAACCTTACAGGATTAATCAAAGAGAAACTGAAGGCATAGTTAGGGGCTTAGATGGTATTGGGGATACTCGAATTTTAGGCAGTTATACCTTACTTCAAAATAAAAAAATTGGTCAAGTAACATCTTTATTTTTGGAAATTGGTGGAGGCATAAAATTACCAACGGGTAAATATGAACCAACTATACATGATCAAAACCTACCTGAAAATTTTAACATCGGAAATGGTAGCTGGGGCTATTTAGCACAAACGAATATAGTACTAAACTATAAACAATCAGGATTGATGTTAAGTGCTAATTATCAGCATAATAGCCCTGCTTTATCTAACTATCAATTCGGTCATCAATTGACTACACAGATAGCTGTTTTTAATGAGTTTCAACTGACGAAAACATTAAAATTTATTCCAAATGTAGGACTTACATCGGAATGGATAACAGCCGATCGATATGCCAGTGGAAATACCGTAACAGGTACAGGAGGTGATGGTCTTTTTACATCTATTGGAGTTAATATTCAGCAAAATGATTATTTGTTAGGAGCATCTTATGCTCATCCAATATCTGAGAATTATTCACATGGTGAAGTAGAAGCCAAAGGGCGTTTTGCCGTGCAATTATCTTATATTTTTTAACTTTTAAATACACATTTACTATGAAGCGTTTATTTCAAAATCTATTATTAATTACAGCCGTATTTTCTATTACTTTCCTAATCTCTTGTAACGATGATGAAGGTACAATAACTGAAGAACCAACGGATTTTGATTATCATGCCCACATTATGTCTCCTAATGCGGACACTAAAAATGTTGGAGATAATATTCATATCCATGTGAACTTTGAAAGTCATACAGGTGAAGTGGTACATCATGTGCAAGTTACCATCTACAGTAAGAGCGATAATACGGTTATTTATACAGGACTGAGTGATGCACACGTTCATGCTATGAATGGAAGTTATGAGTTTCATGATGATTTTGTATTATCTGATGCTGTGGGTGTAACTGGTCATTCGGATTGGGTTTTAGAAGCTAAAGTGTGGGGACATGAAGCTGGTATGGCAGAGGAGATTGAGACAGTTGAATTTCATGTGCATCCTTAAATTAAGATCAGAATGATTCAAAGTAGCATTGAATTATTTTCAATGCTGCTTTGAGTATTTAGCTTTTGATAATTTTTTCTTTTAGAATACTAACCTCTTCAAGAGGTAATTGACAGAAATTAGCAACATCCTCTGTAGTTAAATATACAAAATCTAGTAACATCGCACTAGCTAAGGCTATTTTTAGAGCAAGTGGTGGTTGTTCATCACTAATAAATCCTTTCAGAACAGATACTAGATTTTTAGAGACATTAAATATCTTTCCTACTGTTTCTGTATTTAACCCCATCGTAATAGCATTTTCAATTGCTGTAATTCTTTCAAAGGTTGCTTTACCTAAACCTTTTTCAATGCCCTCTTCTACACCTAAATCAAAGATATTATCATAGGTTGTTTTTAGGTTTTTTTGCCCCTCGGCAGGTAATGTTTCTATTAGTTCTCCCATTTCTTTGCCTGTTATGTTTGTCGATTTTACGATGTAAACCGCTAATGAATGAAAAAATATCTGTGTGCGATCCGTCTTTGGATAAATTTCTATATGTTGATATACTTTATGTAAAGATTGTTTAAAATACGCTGTATCGTTTTTATGTTTAAAAGCAAGTAGTGCATTGACCAAAAAACTAGCCTTTAAAGAGGAAATTGTTTCATCTGAATATTCATTCAAGTCAATAATATGATACTTAAAATCAGGAACATATACTTTCAGATATTCCGCTAAGTCCCCATAATAACTGGTCAGCGTTTTGTATTTCCATTTGGTTTCACCATGATAAAAAATAATAGGAATCACCAAACTTAATGACTCTTTATTTTTGACTTGATTTCTAAAAATGCTCACCATATAATCTAGCAATTGAAATCTAGGATACGAAACCGAGTAACTTTTATGTTCTAGTAATAATGTTACTTTAAAGGAACGACCATCTTTAGCTTTACACGAATAAACAATATCAGAATACAATTCTTTCAACTGTTTATTGATATAGCTATTGTTATCCAATACTAAACTTTCTATTTCAATAATAGCTTCCACTTCTGGAAGAAATTGAGTAATTAAGTCAACCATATTTTCTCTATCAGAGAATACAGTTATAAAAAAATTATTGTGAGGTTTATCAGTCATTGTATATAAAAATACAGGTTTTTAGTGGTTTTGACAAATCAAGTTAATCAGAATTTACACCCCCAACATAAAATCTACCAAATTCACATCCCCTTCAATTGCCAACTTTTTACGCAATCGATACCGAGCAACTTCTACACTTCTTACAGAAATATTCATTAGAGGGGCAATCTCTTTAGAGGATAAGTTCATTCGCAAATAGGCACATAATCTATGATCTTTGGGGGTGAGTTGAGGATATGAAGTGCGTAAGCGTTTTAGAAATTGTCCGTGTACCTGATCAAAATGTCTAGCAAACTGTTTCCAATCATCATCAAGGCGTTCGTCGGCAGATATTTTACGAATTACTTTTTTTAAACTCTTTATGGTATCTGTGTCCTTTGATGTTTTAGTGATTTTTTGAATATCATCCTTGATTTTTTGGAGCATCTCACTTTTTTGAACGAGGTGCATTGTATTACTTGCCAATTCCTGATTTTTAGCTCGTATTTCTAATTCTAACTTAGCCTTAGCTAGTTCATTAATCTGTTGTTGTTGTTCTTTTTCAATTTGTAAATGTTGTTGTTCTTGCTGCTGAAGTGTCTCTTCTTGTTGTGATTGTAAAGCAGCTTTTTCAATTTCGTAGAGTTTCTTAGGAATAAAAATAAGGGAGAAGATAAAACCAAGAGCCAATAAGGTATAAATGCTGAATGCCAATTTTGAAGCATACCACGGTGCTAAAACTTTAAAAGAATAAGTCGCTTCATTACTTAAATGACCATGGATATTTTTAGCTCTAACATATAATGTATAATCTCCTGAGTTTAAATTCGTATATTCTATTCGGCTTTCTGTAGTCCAAGAAGACCAAGTTTTTTCTAAACCTTCTAAATAATATTGATATTGATTGGCGGCTCTATTTTCAAAATAGGTGGTAGCAAAAGTAAAGTCTAGTGCATTTTCACTATAAGGGAGTGATAAGACAGTTTGTTGCCCTCCATTGCCTCCATATAATAAACTATCGGTATAAATACTTTTTACTTTACGAATTAAAGTAGTAAAACTGGTATCAGAAGAGATTTTATTGGGATTAAAATGGATAAAACCCAATTCAGAGGGAAAGAAAACATTATGCTCGTCAAAAGGATAAATATTTTCAAAAGCTTGAATAAGTTTTGGCTTCAATTGTGGGAAATAACGGGTAGTCGTTGTTTTATAAACCCCTCCATCCTTGACCTCTAACACCCCAACATTATTATTCGTTACAAACCAAATATCACCATTCGGAGCTTCTATCAAGCGATTAACTTGAGTTTCTTCACCAAAAATTTTATTCCACTTTGTATTGGGTTCAAATTTATTGGTACTAGGGTTATACTGATAGATACCTTGTTTGGCACAAAAAACCAGTTCATCTCCTATTTTAAATAAATAAATTTGATAATCAGAAGGAAAGCCATCTTCTGAGTCATAGTGTTCTACTACTTCTATCGCCGAATAATCAGGTTTAAATACGACCTTAAAAACGCCTCGATAAGGGTGCGAAACCCAAATATTACCAAGTTCATCTTGCTCCATAATTCGACAAGACTCTACCCATTGTTGCCGAAAATCTCCTGTTTTTACCCAGTTATCTTGGTTTTCTAATAAACCTAATCCATTATACATGCCTACTAATAATTTATTCTTTGCAACAGGTAAATGTAGCCATGTACCATTTTCAAATAATGACTTAACCTCATTATTTGAAATAGAAGACACACCTTCATGATGGTGCATAAAAAGGGTTTGTCTATCCGCTATTAGATTCCAAACCTGTCCATCTGTTTTAGGTAGTTTTTGGAAAGGAAACTGTTGAGTTGGATTATAATATTGTTTCCAATCCGTATAATAAGCACCACTAGAAGTGCCTAAATAAATTTTATTATCAAAAACTTGAGTAGAATAGCCAGCAGCCTTTGTATTCTCATCGGGTTGAATATTAGAAAAAGGCGAACTTATCTCTATGAGGGCAATACCATGATTTAAACCTGTCCATAAGTTTTGCTTTTTATCAACAAATACGGATAGCGTATTATTAACTTGAAGTCCAGATTTATTATTAATGTATTTAATGACCTTACCGTCATTATTAACTATAAAAAGACCATTAAGAGAAGTTCCAAAAGCATAAGTTTCCTCATCTATTGTAGCACTACAATAGACTCTCCCTTCTCGAATCAAATTATTATCATTGATTTTCCAAGGCATTAATTGTTCATTAGCATATAGGAACAATCCTTTTTTGATAGTACCAACTAATAAAGTATCATTTTTATGTGGCATAATACTGCTAATCGCAACATCTTCAAGAAGTGCTAAAGGTATATGTGTTTTGAATTGTGTCCCATTATATCTCAAAACACCTTTCTTTGTATCATGAAGGTATAAAGTCTGTTCAATCTGAGTTAAATAGGTAAGATTGCCATTGTTATAAATTTCTGTGATTTGATTATTTTGATATAATAATACATTACTACCCGTCCTAAAATAAATAGCTTCACCAACGATTTCTATATCCCATATATCCGCTACACTTTTCAGATTAGTAGAAAGCAAAGGAACGAGAGAATGGTAAATTAATACGCCATGTTCATCTGCTTCAAAGTAGCCTAGTTCATTTTGAGCACCCACATAAATTTTACCATCTGTATCAATTTTAACTGACCTAACAATAGTTTGATTGCTGACAGGATAAATATTCCAATTGACGCCATCAAACTCTAATAGTCCTTGATTATTGGCAAAATATAACACACCATTTTTGTCTTGTGTGATGTCCCAAGTTTGGGTGCCAGCCTGATAATCTTTTTTATAAAAATTGGTAATAGGGGGGATACCAATATTGCTAGATTGTGTAAAAGTTATCTTTGGTATTAAAGATAATAATGCTACAAAAAAGCAACAATGGTAGGTTGCAGATACATCAAACTTAAACTTATTGACCAAGTTTATCATATATTACTAAGTTACACAAAATCATACTAATAAATGGAATTGTTGTGGTAATGTTGTGGTGTTTTTAACAAAAAAATTAAACATGTAGCAACTGTGTTGGGGTACATAAATCAATGAATAGTACATAATTGTATATATTTGTTTCATCAAACTTAAAAAATAGTGCTTCTATTAATGAAATACTTAATTTTAAATCAAACCAAATTAGTATGAAAAAAGGATACTTAATGTTGCTTTTTGTTGTGGTATTTTCAAGTGCTATCATAGCACAAAAGACCATATCAGGTAAAGTAACAGATGCTGTTTCTGGTGAGCCGCTCATTGGGGCTACTGTATCTGTGAAGGGAACAGCACAAGGAGTTGCCACGGATTTAGATGGTAATTACAAAATTACATTATTAGATGCTTCTAATGAATTGGTCTTCTCCTATACAGGATATGCAACTCAAACGATTGTAGTGAGTGAGCAAACGGAGTTGAATGTTCAGATGAGAGTAGGGGTAGATGTGGAAGAAATTGTAGTCGTTGGTTATGGAACGCAGAAGAAAAGTAATGTAACGGGGTCTATCACATCTGTAAAGGGAGAGGATTTAGAAGATATGCAAATTGGTAGGATAGAGCAAGCCCTACAAGGTCGTACTTCAGGAGTTCGTATTTCTCAAAATTCAGGTGCTCCAGGTTCTGCTTCTGTTATACGTATTCGTGGTACATCTTCTATCAATGGTTCTGATCCATTAATCGTAGTTGATGGAGTAATTGTAGGTGGTGGTATCGACTATTTGAACCCAAGTGATATAGAGTCTATTGAAGTATTGAAGGATGCAGCTTCTGCGGCTATTTATGGAGCAAGGGGTGCAAATGGTGTTATCATCATTACAACAAAAGGCGGAGAGAAAGGAAAAATGAAGGTAAATTATAATGCCTATTATGGTATCCAAAACCCTTGGAAGAAGATAGCTACTTTAGATGCTAGAGAGTACGCTACGATTCAGAACGAAATGGCAGCCGCAGCAGGTCAACCGATTCCTTTTCCAAATCCATCACAATATGGAACGGGTACAGATTGGCAAGATGCTGTATTTAATTATGATGCACCAATTACCAATAATGAAATCAGTATTTCTGGAGGAACAGAAAAAGTAACGTACTATAGTTCTGTATCTTACTTGAGACAGGAAGGGATTGTGGCAGAAGGAAAATCTGATTACTCTCGTTTAAGTGCAAGATTGAATACAGAAAGTCAAGTTAGTGATAATTTGAAATTTGGTTTAAATATTGGTTATACGCGTAACGAATCAAGAGGGGTAAGTGATAACTCCGAGTTTGGTTCTCCTTTAGGTCGTGCATTGAATATTGACCCTATCACGCCATTATATGAAACTGATGAAGCTATTTTAGGACAATCACCTTATTCCATTAACGGCGTATTGCGTCCAGATTTAGTAAGTGATGAAGGTGGTATTTTTGGTATTTCTGAAATTGTAACTTCTGAAATTGTTAATCCAGTAGCGGCAAATGAGATTGTTAATAATTTCGGATGGGCAGATAAGTTTGTATCCAATGTATATGGTGAATTACAGATTATTGAAAATCTGAAAGTTCGTTCTAGTTTTGGTTCTGATTTAGCATTTTGGGGAAATGATGGATTCACACCTGCACACTATTTAAACCCAACTAACTTATTAGATACTAACTCTGTAAGTGTAAGTATGAATAGAGCCTTTACATGGATTTGGGATAATACAATTTCTTACGAATTTAATATAGGTGAAGATCATGCCTTTACAGTACTTGGTGGACACTCTGCACAAGAAACCAGAGGTCGTTATTTAGGCGGTAGTAAAAAAGATGTACCAACCCAAAATGCAGATGAGGCAACCATTGATTATGCAAGAAATGAGGATAGTGAGCAAATTTTTGGTGGTATATGGGAACGTTATGCTATTGAGTCATATTTTTCAAGACTGACGTATAACTATCAAGGTAAATACTTATTGACAGCTATCATGCGAGCGGATGCTTCTTCTAACTTTGGTACCAATAACCGTTGGGGATATTTTCCTTCTCTATCTGTAGGATGGAATGTGAATGATGAAGATTTTTGGGATGGCGTTGGTTCAATTAATACTTTAAAGATTAGAGCAGGATGGGGTAGAAATGGAAATGACGCAGCGAGTTCACTGGAGTTTGTTTCGACTATTGCAGGAGGCAGTAATTATACTTTTGGCAGTGGTAATACACAAGTCAATGGTACAACACCTTCTCAGATTTCAAATCCTGATTTACGTTGGGAGACTGTAGAACAAATTAATTTTGGTGCTGACCTTCGTTTATTTGAGAATTATACATTAACCATTGATGCTTATCTTCAGAATACAATTGATATGAAAACTCGTCCTCCACTCCCTGGCTACATTGGAAACAATGCACCAACAGCAAATGTGGGTACAATGGAGAATAGAGGTGTTGATATTGAGGCAGGATATACGAATGACTTTAATGGATTTAATTTATCTATAAAAGGTAATGTATCTTATGTAGAAAATGATGTTGTATTAATTGGTAATGAATCTGGATTTGTAAGAGGTGCAGGTTGGGGACCACAAGGGTTAGAGATTACACGTATTACGGAAGGCTTACCTATTGGTTATTTATTTGGATATACAACAGATGGTATTTTCCAAAATCAAGCTGAAATTGATGCACATACTGGTGCCGATGGTCAACCTTTACAACCCGATGCACAACCAGGCGACTTCCGTTTTGTAGATGTGAATGGTGATGGTGTGTTTGACGAGAACGATAGAGGGTTCATCGGAGATCCTACGCCAACATGGACGTATGGATTTACAGTAGAAGCTGCTTACAAAGGATTTGATTTAGTGGTATTTGCTCAAGGGGTATCTGGTAACTCTGTATATAACGCAACTCGTCGTTATGACTTACCTACTGCAAATATGGACGGTAGAGCATTAGGACGCTGGACAGGTGAAGGGACTTCTAATACTTACCCTCGTTTGACTTACAATGATACCAATATCAACTTTGCCCGTAGTTCAACTTTCTATGTTGAAGATGGAGCATTTTTCCGTATCAAAATGGCTCAATTGGGTTATACGTTACCAAGGCGTATTTCTGAATATGCAGGTATTGGTCGTGCTAGATTTTATGTAGCTTCCAATAACTTATTGACAATAACGGATTATAGTGGTTTCGACCCTGAAATTGGTTCGGGGATTGATAGAGGTATTTATCCACAAGCTCGTTCTTACACTGTGGGGGTTAATATAACATTTGAGTAGGTTGTCTAATT
>CAYLSF010000021.1:0-20979 GCA_964385675.1 uncultured Saprospiraceae bacterium | reverse complement strand
TCAAGAAAAATAGTGATATAACTATTGCTAAAACAGACGAAATTGAACAATTAATTTTTCAAGTCAAACTAAAAATACGTACTGAATTAGGTATTACCTCAGTTTTACGTAAACAAAATGAAACCATCTTAATGGATACTAAATCTGTTCATAAAATACTATATAAGCAACATTATTTAGATACAATTATTCATCATATTGAACTTCAAAAAACCTCCTTTCTAAGTTTAGTTGATGATGATAAATTAGAGGCAGTTAAAGAAGAAATTGATCCAAAATATCGAATAGAAGATTTCAAAAATGCTACCGTTGCTAAAACTCTATATCTATTAGAGCAACTCCAAAGCGAAATATTAATCCTTGAAAATATAGCTTTAAACCATTGGTTTGGCATGACAGGAACAGATTCTACGGAAAGTGAATATTATTTTCCAATGGTTAATGTCCCAAGAACAATGGTACGTCAAGGGGAAACTTTTGAAGCTGAAATATATCTTAGTGTTTATTACAAAACAAGAAAAATTCAACAAATTCGAGTTAATGGTAAACGATTATCAGTCAAAGATGGTAAAAGCATTGTAAGAATGAAAACCAATACATTAGGTAAGCATCAATATCATGTTTCTATCAGCGAGAAAAATCCAGTAACGGGTCAAATAGATACTTACAAACGAACTTTTGAATATGAAGTAATCGAGTAAAAAACTTAGCCTATGAAAATTAAAGTGCTGATAATAAGCCTATTATTTTTTGTCCTTTTGAGTTCACTCCCTTCTTGTGAAACTAATGACAACATAGATTGGGAATTACTTTATCAAGATATGAAACAAAATAATGAAATCATTTCACAAAGAAATGAGGAAATCTTTTGGGCTACTGCAAAACAAAGTGAACTATATCCACAATTTATTCCACTTAGAGAAAAAAGTGCTAAAATTAGCTTAATGACGAGGACATTTGAAACATTACTCAAAGAGGTCAAAACCAAAATTCAAAAAGATTTAAAGATTGATGGAATGACGGATAAAGAAAAAGTAATCGCTTTAAATGATAAAGCATCACCGCATAATATTTTATTCAAACAACATTATTTAGATACCCTATTTTCATTGATTCAAACTCAAGATACCGCTTTATTAAACCTGATTGACGAAAAAGATAGGAGCGATTTTGCACCAATATTTCAAAAGTCTTATCAAACGAATGCCTTTAATGATGTGTCTTATGTAAAGTCCTTTTTTCTATTAGAACAGTTACGCAATAAAAGATTAATTTTAGAAACCTGTATTTTAAACTATTGGTTTGGACAGACATTTGTCCAATGGATAGGTCTATCTGAGTATTATCACCCCATGGTAGATGCACCTAAAACGGTAGTCCGTCAAGGTGAAATTTTTGAAGCCAAAATATATTTAGGTGTTTATGAAGTTAGAAGGAATAAATTGCCATTAAAAATATCAGTCAATGGTAATGAGCTTTATACCAAATATGATAAAGCTATTGTAAAAATGAAAACAGATAAACTAGGAGTTCACAAATATGATGTTTCCATCAGCGAGAAAAATCCAGTAACGGGCAAGACAGATACCTATAAACGAACTTTTGAGTATGAGGTGATTGAGTAAGGATAAAATTAGTATGATTCTTCATTGAAAAAATCCCCCCTTTATAAACCACAAAAGACACAAAAGTTATTTTGATTAGACCTCTGATAACTTTTGTGTCTTTTGTGGTTCAAATAAAGAACGGCTAAAAACTTACTCCAAAATCTCCAAATCCTTCATCAACAATCGCTTATCCTCAATATACGTCAAGTTAACAGGCTTACCATTAAAGCTAGAGGGATCTTGTCCATCGTAGGCCTGTAAATCGGTGCGATAAGTTTTCTCTTTACCGCTGCCTAATTGTATCGTTACTTTTAAGCCTTCGGGTGTATCTTCTACTTTTAGTTGCGTCGCTTTCAACGTATAAGCTGTAATTTTTTCAAAAGCCCCTCCCGCAAATCCACTTCTTACATCCACAGGAATAATTTCTACCACAACAGGTTCTACTTTTTCCATATAAGTCGCATTGACCTTTTTACCTTCCAAATCTTTAGGTAGATCAGAGAAAGTTAACGGATTGTCTGCTGCTAAAAAATCAATAGAGTAGGTATTATCTGCCTCGTCTTGAAGAAAAAAGAATAAACCGTCTTCTTCTTCAAGTTTATCTACTTCTAAAACGAGTCCTGCTATGGTTTTTTCTCCTTTCTTTTGAGTTGAAGTTTGTTGAGAAGTTTCTTGAAATTGTAGGGCAGCTTGCGACTCTGATTCACAAGACATAAAACCTATACTCATTAAAGCAAATCCAAATAATAATTTAAGCGTTGTGCGTTTCATAGTTTGTCTAATTTTGAACCTGCCTTTGCCGCAGGTGAGAAATTTTAAATTTTGAGTGAACCTCCAAAACTTAAAATTAAAGAACCAAAATTTATTCCCTTTAGGGTATTTTTGATAAAAAATCAGTTTAACTGTATCAATTAAACGACAAAAGCAGATGAACTGTTGATACAGCATCATCTGCTTTTATAAAAACGATGAATTCCCAAATCAAGTTTGAGACAGGCTTATTTCACCATTTTAAAATCTTCAATGATAAGCGTACTTTCTTCGATATACGATATTTTAACCAATTTACCATTTTGCATAATTGGATCGTTATCACCAAATACGTCTTTTTCAGCGATATATTCTACTTCTTTTCCACTTGATAACTTAACTGTAATGGTATAATCAATACCATTGTCAATTACGCTAGTTTGCTCTCCTTTTAAAGAATAAACCGTAATAGAGTTATCTAAAGTCTTTCCTCTTGAAACCAATGTTTCGTTTGTTTGCAGCGGAAACCATTCTGTTAATAACTTTTGCTTCTTTTCAGAATAAGTTACTTCCATTTTTTTACCTACTAGATACCCTTTAGGTAATTCTGGTAACTTTTCATAATTTGCTTCAGCAGGAGAACTAGATAGATAAAAGTCTTGTCTGTCTGAATCTTGAATATGAAAGTACAATTCGATTCCCTTATCGTGTACTGCATCAAGGATAACACCGCTAACAGTAGAAGTTTTTTGTGCTGTAGTTGTTGTTTCAGTAGTTGTTTCTGTTGTGGTCTCTGTAGCAGACGCTAATTCAGTTTGTGCTATGACTGCTGTAAAGCTTAAAACCAACAAACAACTTAATATCAACGCTTTGAATTTCATAGTTGTATTTTTTTCAGTTGCCCCTATTGTGAATAGTAGCTTTTAATTGTGTAATTAAATTAGTGTAATTGTATTAGTTAGTTAACTAATTATAGTGTTTTTGAATGTAGCGTTGCAGAATAGGCAATATTATTTATGTTATGATTTAATTCAATTTAACTTACTAAAAACTACGTATCCTATAGATTTATTGTTACAAAGATTAACTTTTAATTTCGGATACTACTTATCACTTACAGGGTTAGTTATCGCTTTTATAAATCATTCATATATTAAAGTACACTTCAACACTTCAATCCCGACACGCTGTGTACGGGACTTCGTTTCACTCAGCACTTCAACACTTCATTAAAATATTGTACATTTGCACCGCATTCAAGATTAAGTTATAAAACAGAAAGTCAATGACATCTAATGCAGGAAAAGCAAAGCTTTACGGTAATTTTATAGTGGATAAAGAAACGTTAGCCACAGGGATGGCTTATCTGGATAAGACTAGATATTTGTTATATCTTTTGGCAGCTATTGTATTAATACAAGGAATTTTAGCCTATCAAAGCACAGGAAATGGTTTATTAATTGGTACGCATGGGTTTACGGCTTTACTTTTTGCGTTAAGTGGCTTTTTGACAACGAAGCAACCCCTCGCTGGCATCTGGTTTTCTGTGATGTACTATGTTGTATTTCTAATCTCGGATTATCGAAGTGATGCTTCTACCCTATATCAAGACTTACCCTGGAAAGCTGTTATTTTCGTATTGCTAATTGTAGCATTAGTTATAGGCTATAAGGGTTATAATATATTAAAAAAGAAAGATGCTGAGAATGTAGCGGCAATGAGTGAAAATGAAGACTAAAATTATTTACTATCCTTTCCTAAATATTCAACATTGAATTCTTCAATATTAAATTGGAAATGGTTTGAGCCAAAATATCGTTGGATGACTTTAGGTGGGCTGACTATTCTAGTTAGGATTCTAGTCAGTTGGATGCCGAATAGTGTAGAAACGTTTTACTCCAGAGGGATTTATCAAGGCATTCGATGGTTGATTGATAATACGGTTGCTCGTTCCCCGATACCACTTTTCTATTTTTTAGTAGCCTTTTTGATTTATTATGCCTATCGTTCTTATAAAAGTTGGCAAGCCATACAATCCCTTTCTTTTAAATCAAAATTACAGCATATTGGGTTAGCTATTGGTAATGCTTTAGGTTTTATCATTTTCACCTTTTTAGTGCTTTGGGGCTTTAATTATGCTCGTGTCCCAATTGAAAAACAAATTGATATAAAAGCGAGTACGCTTAATCTCAAAGAAATAATTGCGGAAGCAAAATGGGCGACACAAGAAGCTATTCATGCTCGTAAACTGATTCCAAATACGGATACTTTTGCCTTAGATTCTACCTTTTTACCTAAAGGGAATTTACAAGAAATCATGCGGGAGCATTTGGTCAAAGTGCTTAAAAAATATAATTACCCAACTACGGGACGCGTAAGAGGACGACAATTATTTCCTAAAGGGTTATTGATGCGATTTAGTACATCAGGGGTTTATCTACCCTGGATTGGAGAAGGACATGTAGATGGTGGATTGCATCCACTGCAATTACCATTTACTTTAGCACATGAAATGGCACATGGCTATGGTCATGGGGATGAAGGAACATGTAATTTTTTAGCGTATTTAGCTTGTATTGAATCTGGCGATCCTTTTTTAATCTATGCTGGTACATTAACCTATTGGCGATATGCTGCTTCTGAGTATAAATATTTTAAACCCGAATCCTACCAAATGTATCGAACGGCTACGCTAACACAAGAAATGCATAATGATTTGGAAGCGATATATGCGAATAATGATAAATACCCCGATATATTACCGTGGATGAGAGATACAGCGTATGATACTTATCTGAAATTTCAAGGGATTGAAGAAGGAATTGAAAATTATAGTCGAGTGGTAACTTTAGTGCGAGGTTGGCGGTTGAAAGGTAAGTAGTCATCAGTTGACTGATTGAAGCCTCATTACCATGTTCATCTTTGACTCACGTGATGACTTTCCTTTGATTAATTACTTAGATTATTGAAGTAAACATAATTAATCCGCTATGCTACTTAGAACCAATAAAGGAGAAAAACTATTTTTCAAAATTGAAGGTAATACCCAAAATGAGGATAACTGGCTAAAAGTAAGTATCAATGCTCAATTAAATGCTATTCAATGGAAAGCCTCTGATAAATGCCTAAGATTGAAAGAGGTGAAAGATTTAATAGCATGGTTCAATGCAATTGCCAATAAGGAATTAGAAATTATACCCGCCTTATCGTTTTTAGAGTCTGAATTAGAGTTTGTTTTGAAATCTAACCCTGCAGATTCCATAAGGCATATTCAAATGGTTTTAGATCACCGTTTACTCCCTAAAAATAGATTGGAAGCATTAAGCATTAATTTGACAGTTGGGGATAAGGAATTAAAAAGGATTATTGAAGGACTTAAAGCACAAATTGCTTTATAATACTTTGCTTATAATAGAAATTGAGTGGTAATAATAGAGTTCAAAAATTAAGCTATTTTTAAAATGAGAGAAATTCAACCGATAGGCTCATATTTCCCGATGAATGAGGAGGGATTTATTCTAAATCCAGCAAGTTGGGATAAGATAGACGAAGATTGGAAATTGGTGATTCGAGAAATTATAACAGCTTATCAAACTCATATTGGTGCGGAGTTAAAAGCAATTTACATAAGAGGTTCAGTAGCGAAAGGAGAAGCTATTAAAGGATTTTCGGATATTGATATGTTTGCATTGGTAAAATCTTCTTTTTCTAAAACGGTGATTCGATGGCAAACGGCAAGTTTTCAAAATGAATTAGAAGCATATTTGCAAAAAAAGTACCCTTTTATAAAAGCAATTGAATGTAATTTAGCGACATATCATGATAGCTTTTTGACGACTAATTTGGCTATGGTTATTCAAACACAATCGTTATGTGTTTGGGGAGAGGATGTAAGTGCTTTAATTCAAAAGTATCGACCGAATCATCAATTGATGTTAAATTCAAAGTGGTTAGCTACTGATGTTGAGGATTTTAAAAACTTACCGACGGAACAATATACACCCGAAGATGGACAGGCTATTTTAAAAATTTTATTACGAGTTGGTTTTGAGTTGGTTATGGAGCGAGTCGGAAAATTTACAAATGATCTTTATCTTTGTTATCGGGATTTTTCAAGCTATTATCCCCAATATGAAGCGGATATGCGACAGTGTTTATTTTGGTATTTAAACCCACCATCACATAAGGAGGAATTGGAAAATGTGGTTTACAGAATAGGGGCATTTTTGAGTAAAAAAGTACATACCAAAGCATGAATTGATTCCGTTCTTTTTAGATAGTATTTTGCGAATTATATAACTGATTACTTTACCAAGAACTACTTAAACTTATGAAATTCAAAGTTTTAAATTTATATGTTGTTGTTTGTAGTGTACTACTTTTCAACCAAGCAATGGCTCAAAATGAAACCGCTGATTCTCTTGCATCTATTTATGATAATTATTATAAATTGATGGAAAAGAGTGCAACGGTTGATAAAAAGATAGATGATTTATCAAAAAACTTTTCGGGTGTAGATAGAAAGTTGAAAAACCTAAATGATAATTTAACAACTAGTCTAGAACAAGTCAATCGTTTAACGACAGAAGATATTTTATCTAAAAAAGCACGGTTACAAACTCAAAAAGAAAAGATTATCAAAACGGCTGTTTTTGTAGGACACGCCAATAATAGTTTTGATGCGATTGATGCCGCATTAGCTCAATCTGATTATTTGAATGATGTAACGATTTTGAATAATCCAACCAATACAGATTTAGGGTTTTCATTGACAGATGATATAGTCGCCATGCTTAATAAGAAAATCATCAAAGGGAATAGAAGGTTTAACAATAAGAATGTCGGGAAATTTATGGCATTTGTAAAAAATACCATTAAAGACCCTGTTGTCACTTCTGTTGCCAATTCCGTTCCTGCGTTAAGTGCGATTACATCTGTTGTGAATTTGGTATCCAGTGTAATTATAAAAGAAAAAGGCGTAACCGTTAAAGACTTTCAAGAATTTAAAAAAGAGCTAGATAGATATACGCGTCATTACAATGGCTTATCAAGAGCAAACCAAGGTTTTAATGCGAATGTAGAAAATCTAAAATTGAAAATAGAGGCATTGCGTACGGTTCTAAATAATTATACAATGGATAGAGTAACCACACTTCATCCGAATTTAATGGTAGATAAAAATACAGCCTTACATACTATTTTAGCTACCTACTACGCACCGATTGATTTAGAGCGAAATGTAGATAAAATCCTAGAAGGCTATACACAAAATGGTCAAATTGATTTTGAGCCTGCTTTAAATGATGAGCGTTTAGCTTATCCGTTTTATGCCATTAATCAAGCTCAATTTATCAATCAGGAATTGGAATCATTGACCAATGAATATGTGTCAAGTTATAGAAGTTATCATAAAGCGATTTCTCAGGTTTTAAATAATAGCAAAAGCCTTTCTAAAGAACCCCATAAGATTGATAAGAAATTAGAATTGTTGGATGGAAAATTAGAGCGTTTGGTGAAGACGTTTGAAAAAAATGTGAAGATAGAATTAGTTGGAACTTCTTTGAATGGGATTCCTACACTATAGTTGCGAGTTACCTGTTGTCCCGAATCAAGTTCGGGATAGACTGAGTTGCGGTTTTTTGAAAGCCTTCTTCGATTAGAAGAAGGCTTTTACTATTACTTCAACCGAACAGTTATTCCTTTTTTAGGCTTTACTGTTTTATTCAATAGCATTTTGTCTCCTGATTGTATTTGAATTTGTAGTTTTTTACCTTTCCTTTTAATATCAATATCCATTTTTACGCCTCCAACCATTAAGTTTTTAACTTGTAAATCATTCCAATCTTGCGGCAAATCGGGAGCAATTTTCATTTTATCCCAACCCATAGGTTCTATGCCTAGTAATCCTTCGGTATAAATTCGGCAATATAAGGCACTTTCTGCGGATAAGTGTCGCATATTATTTTCGGGATAGGCTTCTATCACATAAGGGACATGACTACCTAATAAGCGTTTTTTAGAAAAGTTATGCAGTTTTGGAAAAACAGTTTCCATCGCACCACCTTTTAGTCCACCTCGCAACGCATAGAGTGTTGCCCTATCCCAAAATAGAGCAGTTTGTAAATCCGTTTTGGGCGTTAACTCTACCAAAATCCCATTGCTTGTCCACAGTTTTTCAAACAAAGCTTGGAGGGTGCCTTCTTGTCTTTGCGTGATGCCCATTGTTAGGGGTAAACATATCCAATGTCTTAGATACTTATTTTCTTTGAAATATTTATAAGTCTCAATACCTTCCATGGTTGCCCCAAAATAATTTTCAATCACCCTTTCCATTTCTTGTAGTCGAGCTTGATACAGTTTAGCTTTTTGATTTTTACCCAATGCTTTGGCGAGATAACTTCCATATTTTAAACCACCATAATAAAGTGTAGAAGTGGAAAGGTTAGCCGTTCCCGTTGGAATTCGACCTTCCATTTCATCGGATTCTGATTTGACGGCTCCTGCTTCATTTCTATGGTTGTGGCAAAATTCTAAACACCATTCTACCAATTCCCATAAGACTTCCGCCTCTTTTTTATCCCCTTTTGCCAATAAATAATGTGCTGTACCATAAGCCGTCATTGCCGCATCTCCTCTATCTAAGTGCTTCATTGGAAAATTTCCATCCACCTCAAAAGCATACGGAATATGACTATCATCTTTAGGAATATTCTTTCGGAACATATTATAAGCATTATAAGCCGCCGTATTGCCAACCTCATACCCCAAATAAGGAGCAAAAGGTCCACAATATTCAACCTGATCATTAGCCCAAATACCCACATAGTAATTACCCCCTCCAGGAGAATGTACTAATCCCATAGAAGAGTTAAAAATACTTTCAGAAGCTCGAATTTTTGAGAAATAAAATAGCGTATTGATAGTATCATCAGGGGTAATGAGTTGTAATTTATCTTGCATTTGAGCTAGAAAATCGGTGCGTTCTTTATAGGCTTTTTTATAGTTAAAGTTTATGTTAGATTCTTCATTCAAAGTAGCTCCATAATACACAGGAAATTCGTAATTGGATTTAGATTCGAGAGAAATAGTATTGTATGTAGGGCTAAATGCTGTAAATACATACTGCCCTTTATAACCAATTTCCTGTTGAGAAAATTGACTCATGGGAAGTTTTAATTGTAAGGTTTTCGTGCCTATATTTTCTAATGTCCATTTTTCGACTACAAATCGATCTTCCATAGAAGGGTAAATTGTCTTCGTCACTTTTAATCCCTCAACAGGCGTACAATGAAGTATCAACATACCTCCGATTTCAATAGAATCAACTTGAGAAGGAACAATGATTTTATCGTCTAAAGTAATATTTGGTGTTACTTCATCACTCGAAGTTCTCCTAAAATAGGCTCTATATTTTTTCCAGTCTGGTTCATTTGATTTATTATAGGTTCGGAGTTGTGGAAAAATTACATCTCTTTTAAGAGTGACATTTCTATTTTTATCAATATCGTAATAGATAATAGCCGCTACATTTTTACCCGCCATTTCAATATTATCGCTATGCGGCAGCCGCTTTTCCTTAGTTAAATCCAATACAATACTATTCCGTTTCGTAATTTTCCAATACAATTGATTCGTCGTATCAACCTGTCCAAAACTAGGCGTGATGGAATAGGAAACTAATAGGCAAATGATTAGGTATAATTGCTTCATAACATTTTTGGTATTTGACTTTCGACTTTCGACTTTCGACTTTCGACTTTCGACTTTCGACTTTCGACTTTCGACTTTCAAGAATTTTTAGTAAAAAACAAAATATTCAATAAATCTCCAAATCAATAAATCTATCCCTGTTTTTCTTCCAAAGACACTCATGGATTGTCCCTACTTATGACTTATTACCTATTACTTATGACCTATTACCTATGACTTACTAAAACTCCGTCAAAGATTTTCGCTTCCAATTATTATTGACCATTTTCAAAAGATAACCACCTAAATTATCCAAACTATTTTTAGAATTAGATAAAGTAATAATGGCGGTTTGGGTTTCTTTAATAAAGCCAATATAACATTGATGACCTGCTGTAGTACCGCTATGTCCGATGATGGTGTAGTATCTTTTTTTAGGTTTCACCAAATGCCAGCCGATACCCATTTTTACCCGTTTTCTATTCGTAGGTCGTTTGGCTTCATGAGTTTTAGCGAAAGCTTGAGTCAATTCAGAGTGAGGAGGATGTAAGTTGGATTGTATAAATTTCAATAAATCATTCAGCGTAGATTTCATACCGACCGCCCCTTCAAAGGTTTGAAAAGTCCATAAGGGAGCTTTTTCGCCCGTTAATAAATAGCCTTGTGCTAAAGGGATCGTTAAAGAATCGGGAAGTATAAAATAAGTCTGAGTCATATTTAAAGGCGTCAAAATATGGTTCTCAATAAGTTGTGGAAGCGTTTGCTGTGTCGTTTGTTCAAGAATTAATTCTAATAAAGCATAATTCAAATGACTGTATAAATATTTTTTCTCATTGGTGAGGGGATATTTTTTTAGAAATAAGAATAAGTCATCGTCTGTATAATAGGCATAAGGATTATTCTTCTCCTTTTCCTTTTCTCCAAAGTTGAAAGGTAAGCGAGGTAAGCCCGATGTATGTGTTACTAATTCCAAGACTGTAATTGCCCCTAAACTTTGGTGAAGTTGTGTTTTAGAAAAAAACTTAGAAAGCGAATCCTCCCATTTGAGTTGTTCTTGTCGAATCAGTATTTCTAAAATGGAAGCGGTAAATACTTTGGTAATTGAACCAATTTCAAATAAGGTATTTGCCGTTGGCAATTGTTCTTTGCCTTTCTCAATCGTTCCAAAATCATAAACATAAGAAGAATCGCCTTCAATAACTCCAACAAGCACCGCAGGATTTTTAGCAAAATCTACTTCCATTTCTACGAATTTCCGTAGCACTTTTTCTAGTTCATAATTTTGACTAAAGCCAAGACTCACAGAGCTTATCAAAAAGAATAAACTAAACCAATTTTTCCATTTTCTCATAACAACGGGTTTTTAATCCTCTATCTACCTAACGCATAAAGCCCGCTTTCATACATAGAAAAGCAGGCTTTATGGCAGAATATTTCAAAAATTCCAAATCACAATTTTCAAACCTGCCTTTGTTTGTCGACAGACAGACTCCAAAATTGTTCTAGAAATTTTTCATCTAATTTAAAATTAATTTTATACCCAATGTCTCTATCAAAAGTAGCGTGATTTTTCAAAATTTAAAAATATCTGATACTTAAATATTGTAATTCAAGTCTAATAGATTCTCATACAATGCAAAATTTTCTCTATCAAAACACACGAATGTAACTTCCTCAATAGTGGTATTTTCCTGTGAAAATTCTTGAATGGTTTCAATTGCCAATCGAGCTGCTAATGGTTTAGGAAAACGATAAATTCCTGTACTGATATTCGGAAAAGCAATAGTCTTAGCTTGATATTTAGCTGCTAATGATAAACTATTGCGATAGCAGTTTTTCAAAAGTCGTTTTTTATTGAACGCATTGCCACCACTCCAAACGGGTCCAACAGTATGAATAACATATTGGGCAGGAAGTCTGCCTGCCGTTGTGATAACCGCTTCACCTGTTTTACATTTACCTTGCCTAGCTCTGATTTTTCTACAATCTTCTAAAATAGCAGCACCGCCGGCTCGATGGATTGCACCATCTACACCGCCACCGCCTAAAAGTGAAGAATTGGCTGCATTGACAATAATATCTACTTTTTGTTGGGTAATGTCTCCTTGAACTAACTGGATTTTCATGTTTAATTTGTTTTGAGAACGACATTCGACGTTTGACAATCGACTTTCGATAATCCGTTCATCGAAATATCTTGCTTATTAATGCTGCTTACAACTTTAATATGACTTAATTAGTTTCCTTATTATTTTATTTTCGTTGTAACTTGTACCATTAAGAATTATCAATTATCAATTAATAAAATGTACTTACAAGCGAACACCTTACATATTGGAGCAGGCAGCACGGCATTGATTGCTTTTATTGGCTATTTATTATTATTAGTGATTATTGGTATTTATGCTTCTAAATCTGCTTCAAAGAGTATTGGAGACTATTTTATCGGTGGTCGGAAACTAAATAAATATGTGGTGGCACTATCCGCTGTTGTGTCTGGTAGAAGTGCTTGGTTGTTGTTAGCGTTTTCGGGGTTAGCTTATACCATTGGCGTGTCGGCAATTTGGGCAGTTGTAGGCTATATTGTAATGGAATTTTGGATGTTTTGGTATTATGCCCCTCGTTTGCGTCGGTTTAGTGGAAAGCATGATATTATCACAGTTTCTGATTTTTTTGCGGCACGGTTTGATGATAAAGGGAACTGGCTTAGGATTTTGACGGTGACGGTCATTTTGATTTTTATGGTGTTTTATGTATCTGCTCAATTTGTAGCAGGTGGAAAGGCATTTACCTCTAGTTTTGGTATTACGCAAGAACAAGGAGTTATTCTATCGGCTGTGGTTGTTTTATTATATACACTAGTTGGTGGTTTTTTAGCCGTGAGTTTGACGGATGTATTACAGGCTCTTTTTATGTTGTTTTCATTGGTGCTGTTACCGATTATTGCCTATTTATATATTGATGATTTTAGTTTGATTTTATATCGAGTAACACAAGATAACGATGGTTTTTTGAATATTTGGAATGTGGCTACTAGTACGATTATTGGTTATGTAGGAATTGGATTAGGCTCATTGGGAAGTCCACATATTATGGTACGTTATATGGCCATAGATGATCCAAAAGCCTTACGGTTTGCTGGAATAGTTGGGACATTTTGGAATGTAATTATGGCGTTAGGTGCCTTAATGATTGGTTTATTAGGAAGAGCATATTTCCCGAATTTAGGCTTAATTACCGCAGGCGATGCGGAAAATATTTTTCCTCAATTGGCAAATTTCTTGTTAAATCCAGCTTTATTTGGAATTGTGATTGCTTCTATTTTTGCAGCTATTATGTCTACCGCAGATTCGCAGTTATTAGTAGCGGCGTCTGGTTTAGTTCGAGATATTTATGAGAAATTATTGAATAAAGGAAACGAAATTCCCAATAAGACTTTGGTGCTGTATAGTAGATTAAGTGTGTTGATAATGGTGGTGATTGCTCTGTTATTTGCCCTATTTGCAACGCAATTGGTCTTTTGGTTAGTACTATTTGCATGGGGTGGATTAGGGGCGAGTATTGGTGCGACTTCGCTACTTGCATTATTTTGGAAAGGCACAAGTCGAGAAGGCGTGATTACGGGAATTATTAGCGGGACGGCAACCATTTTTATCTGGGAACAAGTACCTTCGCTCGAAAGTCTTATTTATGAGTTAATTCCTAGCTTTTTTGTTGCCTTGATTTTGACTTTCGTAGTAAGTCTGTTTATACCACCAACTCGAAATGAGGCGAATCGGGTGGAGGAGATGTTGTAGGAGCTGACAGAATATATTTTAAAGAATTGACAAGAAGTATAATAGTATTTACTTTTGAATAGTTAAAAAAGTCGAATAATTAAACTTATAACAAAGAAACATGAATCCACCAATTGCGAAAAAAATCGCTCACGAAGATAATACACACGATGACCGTAGAATTGATAATTACTATTGGTTAAGAAATAAAGAAAGTGAGGAGGTTATTGATTATTTGAAAGCTGAAAATGCTTACACGGAAAATGTTACGGAACATACCAAAGCGTTACAGGAAACGCTTTATAAAGAATTTATAAGCCGTATCAATGAAACGGATTTGTCCGTTCCTGTAAAAATTAAAGATTATTACTACTACTCTCGCACAGAAAAAGGGAAAAATTACAGTATCTATTGTCGTAAAAAGGGGAGTCTGGAGGCAGAAGAAGAAGTCATGCTAGATGGGAATCAATTGGCAGAGGGTAAGGATTACTTTAGTTTAGGGACATATTCTTTGAGTACCAATCATAACTTATTAGCCTATTCTGTTGACTTTGATGGCTCGGAGCAATATGACATTTATGTAAAAGACTTGACGACAGGTGAGTTATTAGCAGATAAAATTGAAAAAACCGCAGGACGCATTGTTTGGGCAAATAATAATCAAACCTTTTATTATTCTACCCTAGATGAGACACTTCGACCTTACCGTCTGTACCGACATGACTTAGGAAAAACAGCGGATAAAATGGTCTTTGAAGAGCCTGACGGTCGATTCTTTTTATATCCTTACAAAACAAAGAGTCGAGATTATGTGATGATTGCTTTAGGTAGTAAAGTGACCTCTGAAGTGCATTTTATGGATGCGAATAAAGCAGATGATGTATTTACAGTTGTCCATCCGAAGCAACATAATATGGAATATGAGGTGACGCATCATGGTGAAGACTTTTATATTTTGACCAATGAAGATGCTCAAAACTTCAAATTAATGACGACGAAAGTCGCTTCACCATCTAAAGAAAACTGGGTGGAAGTGATTCCTCATAATGAGCAAGTTTTATTGAGTTCACTGGATGCTTTTCAAAATCACTTGGTGATATATGGTCGTAAAGATGGTTTTAAAAGTATTTTTATTATTAATCTGACGACGAAAGAGCGACACGAAATTCAATTTCCTGAGCCTGTTTACACTTATTGGGGCGGTAGTAATCCCGAGTTTAATGCCTCAACATTACGATTTACCTATACTTCTTTAATTACCCCTCGTACCGTTTATGATTACGGAATGGAAGATAGGAGTTGGGACATGAAGAAAGAATATGAGGTAAAAGGCGGCTATGATAAATCAGAATATGTAACGGAACGACTTTGGGCAACTGCAGAAGATGGAACGAAAGTACCGATGTCTGTGGCGTATAAAAAAGGTGTAGAACTAAATGGTAACAATCCAACTTATCTGTACGGTTATGGTTCTTATGGCTCAAGTATGGATCCTTATTTTTCTACATTGCGATTGAGTTTACTCGATAGAGGATTCGTATATGTAATGGCACACATTAGAGGTGGCTCTGAGATGGGAAGGCAGTGGTACGAAAATGGTAAATTTCTGCATAAGAAAAATACATTTACCGATTTTATCGCTTGTGCAGAACATTTGATAAAAGAACAATATACGTCGAACAATAAATTGGTGATTGCAGGTGGAAGTGCGGGCGGATTACTTATGGGAGCAGTAATGAATATGAGACCTGATTTATTTAAATTGGTGGTTGCTCATGTGCCGTTTGTAGATGTGATTAATACGATGTTGGATGAAACGATTCCACTAACAGTAGTAGAATTTGACGAATGGGGTAATCCAAAGGACAAAACCTATTATGATTATATGAAATCTTATTCTCCGTATGATAATGTGGAAGCAAAAGATTATCCAAATCTCTTAATCACCGCAGGATTAAATGATCCAAGAGTTCAATATTGGGAGCCTGCCAAATGGACAGCTAAGCTTCGAGAGTTAAAGACAGACGATAATCTCCTAATTCTAAAAACCAATATGGACGCTGGACACGGTGGTGCGTCAGGTCGATATGAAGCATACAAAGAATATGCTTTTGAGTATGCCGTAGTTCTCGATATAGTTGGAAATTAGTGACTTGTGATTCGTGGTCAGTGATTCGTAAAATTAACTAAACACTGACCACTAATCACTAAGCACTAAGCCACAACCTCAATTTCAAAGTATTCAATAACTTCTTGTAAGTCTTTAACGATTTCTAAATGCTCGTAACGATCCATAGTTTCACGAGGGGTATTTCCTGTTAAAACGCCAATGAAATCTACTCGAATACGTTGAGCCGCTTGAGCATCTACTCGACTATCGCCTACGTACAAGGTGTTTCTACCGTTTGTACCTAAAGCTTTCATCGCCTTGATTAATGGTTCAGGTGCTGGTTTTTGCTTTCTAACATCTTCCCCACCAATAATCACCTCAAAACGCTTTAAAATCCCCTCACGCTGTAAGATTTTACGAATGGTTTTACTACGCTTCGTAGAAACAATTCCTAATTTAATATCTTGCCCTTCCATCAAATCCAACAAATCATAGATACCATAATATAGGTGCGTTGCGTCCACCATAACTTCATCTGCTTTTTCTCTAAAATATTGTGTAAATAGAGGGGCTAATGAAGCATTACTTGAAAATTGTGCAAAAGTCTCAGGCAAGGTTAAGCCAATTAAGCTGCGAATTTTACGAGGACTCGCTTGTGGTAACTCTAGCTTTTCTAATGCATAATTAACAGATGCAATAATACCCTCTGAAGAGTCGGCTAATGTGTAATCGAAATCAAAAAGAATTGCTTTGTACTGTTTCATAACATCGGTATTGAAAATGATTTATCCTATTGATGCACGTTCGTTCATCAATACGAAAATACACCAATACTTTATTAAACTATAAATTTGTTACTTGAAACATGGGTGATGGACAGGTATAATTCCAATCTATCACTAGACAATGTGAGGCGGAGACATACATCCCGAGTATTGCAACGGCAGCATTTGAACTTTGCAGAGTGGCAAAGTTTGAGGTAATTTTGGTTGATATGTATGTGTTGCGTTGCATTTTTTATGTGTTGTAGTACCTGCTTTGGTAAACAGAAAGTTTAAAATAATGTTAAACCCTGCCCTTTCTTACAAAGACGTTGGACAATTAGTTCCACAGTTCCTAATTTTTATTTTAATAGATTAGCGTATTTTTGTATTAATATCAATCCCGACCAAAGGTGCGGGACTTCGTTTTAATTAGCATGTCAACAAATGAAAAGAATAGGATTAATATCGGATACGCATGGTTATATAGATGATAAGACGTTCACGTACTTAGAAGAATGTGATGAGGTGTGGCATGCAGGAGATATAGGAACAGTAGCCTTATCTGACCGTTTAGAGACATTTAAACCATTTAGAGCGGTTTATGGAAATGTGGATGGAGCAGACTTGAGGGTACGATATCCATTGGATTTACGATTTCAATGTGAGAAGGTAGATGTTTGGATAACACATATAGGTGGCTATCCGAATAGATATTCAAAACGAGTTCGCCCTTTAATTAGAGCCAATCCTCCAAAATTATTTATAACAGGACATTCGCATATTTTAAAAGTGATGCCCGATCCTAAATTAAATTTACTGCATATTAATCCTGGGGCTTGCGGAAATCATGGTTTCCATAAAGTAAAAACCATTGTGCGGTTTACGATAGACGGAGCCGACATTCGAGATATGGAAGCGATTGAATTGGGGAAAAGAGGGGCTTTAATTGGGAATTAGTTTCAATAGTCATCGGAAGTCAATTATCGCAAGCTAATAGTACCCAAGAGAATACTTTTTCGAATCTATAAGTCTCAATAAATAATTCCCTTCAGAAGCAAATCGCTGACCTGGTCCAAGACTTAAATTTGGAAAAACACCTGGATTTAGATTATTTTCGGTTTCATGTTCAATGCGTTCAATTAAATAATCACGCGAATAATTTCCGACTAAATGACTGACTGCAAAATCTGTGACCGATAAAGCAAAGTAAGTATTCATTTGTAACGGTTCATCTATTAAACCTAGCCCCCGTGAACGCATCCATGCTCTAAGTCTATAATTTCTAGGGGTTTTATCATCTGGTAAAGCGTAAGGATAAGTGTAAGAAAGTGATTGTGCTGGAAACTTTTCCTTTAGTACCTTAGCAGCATTAAAATATGTGAATAGCTTTGTATTATTGTTCAAAGAAAAAGGAAGAGTCAATTTTTTGATAGCCCCCTCATCTAACCAAAACACAATATTGGCAGATTGAGCTTTTATAGAATCTATAGTTTCTATTTCATCAATGTTATATGACTTTAGCGTAATCGAAGTATCTTTTCCTAATGTATTCTCCAACTCTTTTTTTAAGGTTAAAAAAGGTTCTGCCTTATCATAAAATTGCATAACAGGTGTCTTATCCTGTCTAAAGTAATTGCTCAAACTATTGGCTTCACCAAAAATACCTTTTGAAAAATAGAGGGTATAACCTTCTTCTTTATTGACTGGAAAATTGGTGTTGGGATAAATACAAGGTAACTCGTTAGATTCCGAAAATTCATGAATTGGTTGCCAATTCCCACTCCCTAAACCACTTAGGAGAGCAAAGACGTTTTGTTGTTGATAATATTTTTGTAATTGTGCTGACCATGTATCTTCATTACCTGTTAATTCCCAAAAATGAACTTTCCAGTGTAAATAAGTATGATGGAAAGAACCTTTATAATGTGGTGTTACAGCAGCCCTCTTCTTTTCAGCTACCACATTTTTATTTTTCCAAGCTACATAAGTTTCTATCAAATCTTTAAATATTGCCTCTGCTTCCTTTGTCCCTTTTCCTGTAAGTATTGTTGCAAAATGAATCGTATCTTGATCAATTCCAATAGGTTTTTCTTGATTCAATGTTTTTAAATAAGCTGCTAAATGTTTAAAATTTTTCTCATCCAATTGATACTTAGGCATTATGGGATCAAGCTGTGCATTTGATGAACTCACGCCTTGTGCTAAGGCTAAATTCAAAGACTCGTCTGTGTATGCAGATCGTAAGCCTAATTTTCTGATTTTTGCCCAATGCCGAAGGGTAAATTCTTCATGATATAGACTTCGCATCATATCCTCCCGATTGCGTAATTGGTCGGTAAACAAAACATCCGCAGTAATCGGCGGAACATAAATATTACCTTCAAAAGAACCAAACCCGCTTTTACGATGGCATCTTGCACAACTCGCCATTTCACCCGATAAGACACCTCCCCCTACTGTTATCGCTTTCAGTAAAGAGCCATCTGCTAAAATTCCATCCTCGTATATTCTCTTTCCTAAAAGAACATCACCACCATTAAAATCCATTTTATTAAACAGAATGATACTAAGAACAACTAGAAAAAAAATTCCCATTAATATTTGCCATTGTTTCATGTAGAAACGGTAATTAGATAAATTAAAAGATTTGACTTACAACGATAACTCGAATATGGGGTTTCGGATAATATTGAACTGAAACCCCACATCCGAAATAAATCACTACGACCTAATATTCTGATATTCTTCCCATAATTCCTCTCCATTAATAAAACCATCAAAAACAGTCCAATTGTCGGTATCTGGTTTTTTGAGATAGGTTACAGGTTTATGATACATTTTATTGCCATAGTAATAGTCAAAGGCTTTTTGAACCTCCTCAACAGCTTCTCTTTTACCCGTCAAAAAAGTCCAATTTGTTCCAGCATCAAACTTTTCTGCGTAGGCGGTCAACCGCTTCGGCGTATCATATTTCGGATCCATCGAAATAGAAATGAGTTGTATCTTCTCATTTGTTGGCGTAAATTTTTCCTGAAAGGAAGCAAAATGCCCCGTCAATACAGGACAAATTGTCGGACAAGTCGTAAAAATAAATTGGACATAAACAAGTTGGTCTTGCTGAAGTAAATCCTTAAATTTTACTTTTTCTCCTTGTTGATTTAACATTTCCGTATCAGGAATATCAATATCCATATTCACTATACGATATTGAATTTCTTTTTCATCTGCTTGATTCGTTGCCGCAGCATGATAAGATTCATTAGATTGATTGCAAGACAAAAGGAAGCTTATCCCCATAACACCAAGTAATATCCACCAACTATATTTTTTCATTTTTGTAAGTTATATTTTATGGTCTTCGACCGATTTTATAATATTATTTGCTTTTTAATAACTACTTAACACGCGCTCCACCTACCGTCATTCTGTACATCGACACGGAATCTTGCGTTCATTTGTTACGACTTTTGAAAAAGAGTCGTAAATAATAAATGATACACGACTCTTTTTTCAAAAGTTGTAACGAATATTAGTGAGATTCCGAAACAAGTTCGGAATGACGTGTACAAACTATTATGGTAAATAGTTTGGTTCTTTTAAAACTCAGTTTGTTGACAATTTTGACTTCAATCATCAAAATTGTCAACAAACACTCACTTCATCCTTCCGCTTAATGGACTGAAAAAATAGCCACATCGTGATGGAAGGGGTCAAACTGATAGAACCGCAATCGCCTAGAAGGTTCATAATTAAACACGATATGCACCTTATGCACAGCTGGATCGGTTGAATTCATTTCCGCAGGGGGAAGTCGAATGAAATCCTTGCCTAAGTTTTTCCACCAATAGGCTCGACCAAACGTAAACCAACAGCCTGAACCACCTACTCTAACCGAAGATTTAAACTGATTTTCCCAACCTCTAGCACCTCCAAAATCTACATTTTGATAGCCATGCCAAAAGTAATCCCCGTTTTTCAAAGTAACTTTTAAAGAATCGCCCCTTGTTCTCCATTTCGGGAAGTCAGTCGTTCCTCCATCAGTAAATCCTCCATAGATAGTATTATTGACATAAAGAAGCGTCAAATCAGATGTTGAATCTATGAGGTTTGGATCAGGTAAATGCGTTCGATCCTTCCAATAGAAAAAAGCATCTCGTCCTTCTTTCAACTGGTTATAGGCTTCTTTTTGATTTCCTGCATTTAAGCTTTTAAGTGCATTTCTAAAAGCAGTCCACATGCGTTTAGCAGGAGATAAATTGCTAATCATCGCAATAGCAGCCTCT
>CAYLSF010000020.1:0-21065 GCA_964385675.1 uncultured Saprospiraceae bacterium | reverse complement strand
TTTTCTACCTAATTTTCAATGAACTTTTTCCAAATTAATTTTGGGTGGTTTTAAATGTTATAGTTGCCAGTATTAGCTTCACCAGCAGCAACTCCGATAAAAGTATTGCCCTCTCCCGTGCTATAACGACCTGCCTCATTTCCGATAAAAGTATTGCCGTCTCCTGTGCTATTTGAAAAACCCGCCCAACTTCCAATGTAAGTATTATGTTCTCCAGTTGTATTTCCATGCCCAGTTCTATTCCCTAAAAAAGTATTAAATTGTCCCGTTGTATTATTAGCTCCAGCCGCAGTACCTATAAAAGTATTTCTCTCTCCTGTCGTAGTTGCTTTTCCTGCTTGGTAGCCAAAAAATGAATTATCTCGGACACTATTAGCTCCCATATTCATGCCTGCTTCTTCACCAAAAATGGTGTTTTGTTCACCATCTATTATTTCTAATCGGGTACGACCATTTGTATTTTTTGATAAACGTAAACCTTCCATTCCGTTTATATCAAATCGGATAATATCTTCATCTGCACTTTCTTCTACTTGGATTTTGGTGTCGCTGTCTGCATCTTGAATGATAGTGGTATTTAGACTTGTCCAAGTGATCGCTCCATTTCCATCTGTTGCTAATACTTGTCCATTTGTTCCGTCAGTTGTTGGGAAAGAATAAGTATTATTGATATTTAAAGTACCATTGATACGGAGTAAACTATTGTCAAATTCACCATAAATTAATGGTGTAGTAGTAGCATTCTGAGAACTATGGATATAAAGTTTATTACTACCCATTTCACTAAACCCTGCTTTAAATCCAAGAAAAACATTGTAATTACCAACAGAATTACTATTACCTGCATCAAAACCAATTGCCACATTTCCTAAACCATCTACTGAATTTTCCAAGACTCCTCCACCTAATGCAATATTAGCTGCTCCTGTTGTGACACTACTTAGTGTAGTATGTTGACCAATTGCTACATTCGTATTATTTACTGGTGTCATTAATTGATATTGACTCATGGTGAAAGCTTCTGTGCCTCCTACATCAAATCGAATAATATCTTCATCTGCACTTTCTTCTACTTGGATCTTGGTATCGTTGTCTGCATCTTGAATAATCGTATTATTTGTCCAACTTACATCTCCATTTCCATTTGTCGCTAAAACTTGTCCATTTGTTCCATCGGCTGTTGGGAAATTAAACGCACCATTGATATTGAGTTTACCATTAATTTGTAAAGAATCTTTACTAAAATCTCCAAAAATTAAAGGTGAGGCTGCACCAGAGTTCTCGATATATAATTTGTTACTTCCTTTTTCATTATATCCAGCTTTAAATCCGATAAATATATTTTGATCTCCTGTTTGATTGAAAAAACCAGCAGAGGCTCCAATGTAAGTATTTTTATTTCCGTCAATACTGTTAATCCCTGTACTGGAACCGATAAATGTATTCTGATTTCCAGTACTACTAAAAATACCTGCCCAAGCACCGATACTAGTATTCTGCCCTCCAGTTGTATTTAAATTTCCAGCGTTATACCCCATAAAAACATTGTTTGTTCCGGTGGTATTAGAAGTGCCTGCCCAAGCACCGATATTAGTATTATATTCTCCAGTTGTATTTGAAGTTCCAGCTCTGTACCCCATAAAAACATTTTCCTTTCCTGTCGTATTAGAAGCTCCAGAGGTATGCCCCATAAAAACATTTCGTTTCCCTATAGTATTTAAAGCACCAGCATTATATCCAAAAAAAGCATTTTCATCTCCATCCGTAGTTGCTTTTCCTGCTCGGTAACCAAAGAATGAATTTTCATGACTTGTAGAAATCCCTAAATTCATTCCAGCTTCTTCACCAACGATCGTATTCAGTCCGTTATCTATTAGTTCTAATCGAGTTTGACCATTTGTATTTCTTGATACACGTACACTCTCTGTTCCACCTATATCAAATCGGATAATATCTTCATCAGCAATTTCTTCTACTTGGATTTTAGTGTCGTTATCCGCATCTTGCATGATCGCTGTTTTTGAATTGTCATAGATGGATAAATCCACCGTTGTATTATCATTGGTCAAGCTCAATGTATGATTAGTCAATTCTAAATCTTGATTATCGGTATTATCTAAATAACCGCTTAAATCAACAGTCGAAGCATCATTGGTCAAACTCAATGTATTACCCGAAAGGTCTAAATCTTGATTATCAGTATTGTCTAAATAGGTACTCAAATCTACCGTTGAAGCATCATTGGTCAAACTTAATGTATGACCAGAAAGGTCTAAATCTTGATTATCAGTATTATCTAAATAGCCGCTTAAATCAACGGAACCACCGTTTGATAGATTTAGAGTATTTGTTGTTAAAGAAAGGGTTTGGTTGGATACTCCCGAGACCGTTGTCCAATTGACATTGCCTGCTCCATCTGTAACTAATATCTGGTTAAGCGTACCGTCTGTAGTGGGAAATGAATAAGCATCATTTACATTTAACGTACCATTGATACGTAATAAATCGTTATCAAACTCACCATAAATCAATGGAGTCGTAGTATTAGAACTTTCGATATAAAGTCTATTACTATTGGTTTCAGAGTAACCTGCTTGATATCCTATAAATACATTATTATTACCTACTAAATTATTAAAACCTGCATAACTCCCTAATATAGTGTTTTCATTTCCTGTTGTGTTATTTTTATTGGCTCTACTTCCAAGATAGGTATTGTAATCTCCTGTAGTGTTTTCAAAACCACTCCACCCTCCTAAAAAAGTATTTTCATTTCCTATTGTATTACTAACACCCGCAGCGTCTCCTAAAAATACATTATACCCTCCAGTCTCATTCACTTCGCCTGCTTCATTTCCTACAAAAACGTTATTGTCTCCTGTTGTATTTCCGTAACCTGCTTCTACACCTAAAAAAACATTTTTATTTCCTTCTGTATTGTTATACCCTGATTGAAGGCCAATAAATACATTATATTTTCCATCAACATTATAATTACCTGTTTCATTGCCTATAAAGATATTATCTTCTCCATCAATGTTGTTTTGACCCGTATTACTTCCTATAAATATATTTTCATTACCTGTCGTATTGGCAAGTCCAGCATTATTTCCCAAAAAAATATTATCATCACCTGAGGTGTTTGATGCTCCAGATAACGTTCCCAAAAAGACATTACCCTTACCGGAGGTATTTAAGGCTCCAGCTTTATATCCTATAAAAGCATTATTTTTTGACTTTGCAGGACCTGTGCCTATTTTAGAAAGGTTTCCAGCCCCTTCTCCTAAAAAAACACTTTGCCCATTATTAGGCGTACTTAAAAGTGTACCTCCATAACCATTTTCTCTAATGACCAGTCGCTCTGTTCCTGCTATCGTCATGCGAATACTGTCTTCATCTGCCGCAGCTTCTACTTCTATTTTGGTATCTGCATCCGCATCGGCAATCATGGTAGCTTTTCCATTACTCAGTTCTTGCCAAGTCGAACCATTGTAAAACCAAAAACCGCCTGTATCATTATCAAAAACCAATAAACCTGTTGCCGCATTGCTGATGTTTGTTCGCTGTGCGGTGGTCATTCGAGGAATTAATATGCCCTTATCCGTGCTTTGTATATCTAACATCGCCGAAGCATCGGGATTATTTCCTGTTTCGTTGATAGCAACTTGTGCCGTTGATAAGTAGTAAGTAGTAAGTATGAGGTATAAAGTAATGGTAATTTTAATAATACTTTTCATAGTTGTAATTTGATGTAAGTACAAGGTCATAAATTCGCATAACTAAAATTTTGAAATTATTTTTTGATTATACGATTCAAAAAACGGACATATAGCCATAGTTACATGGAGTATTTTTGAAGCCTACCCTCAACTTGATTGGGGGAAGTAGAATCAGAAAAGAAATCAAAATTTGTTGTGACTATTTGTGAACTCGTACTTAAGTGCAAAACAAGGCATAGCCGTAGCAGGGGTAAGTTTAAAATGTTACTCCTACTTTTACATTATTAGCCGAATTGTTTTGGATATTTAGTGGTAAAAAAGTGTTTTAATTTTAAATATTTTGATTCAACGCTTGCAGTAAGCGAAACCAATCTTCCTGTGTGCTAATGGTAAAAAGTTTTTGATTTGTTTCTTTTTTCATAGTATAACGAATTCCATCAAGGTTATCTTTTTGGATAATAATACCATGAAATGTTTCTGTGAGCATTTGAATAGCTTGTCGTGTTGTTTTTTCATTATTATTACTGCTTATATTGATAATTTTAATTTTTTCAAACGGTATAACTTGCATTGAGTTAGAATGATCCAATATTCGGATAGCATTCAAGTCAATTAATAATTTTGTTTTGCGACTTTCTAAAGTATTGATGATAAAGAGTGCAATGTTCAGAAGGATTAAAATGGTAATCCCTATTACAATTTGTAATTCGATCCCCTTTAAAGTCAATAGGAAATGAAAAATAGTACTTGCTAAAAGTGTGGGTAGTATAAACACTCCAATTCCTATAAACCATTTCATTTTCCTTCTTTCTCTATGGTTTTGTTCCAAGTAGAAAGTTGAGCTATAATATGTGCTTGGTGTAATGGTTGAATACATTGCTTTATTTTATTTATTAAATATTGAATCGTTTTAGTTTGTTTTTCAATAATTGATGCTACAAATGTATGCTAAAAGGGAAGGGTACATTTTTGTCAAAAAGGGCATATAGTTGTCATTTAGGGTATATTTTTGTTTTGACAGATATGTATCACACTAATCGTTGGACATTTTGGATTTATGATTTCGGATTTCGGAGTGATTGTCTCGAAATCCGAAATCGTACCTAATCATGAATATAACTAATTGGTCGCTTACCGTAGCGTTCTTCATAGAGTTTAGAAAAGTACTTTGGGGTATCAAAGCCTACAGCATAGCAGACTTCACTTACAGTTTTGGCATTGCCCGCTTCCAATATTTCACGAGCGGCTTGTAGCTTAATTGCTCTAAAGTATTTATTGGGGGTTAGTCCTGTAATGTGTTTAATGTGGCGGTGTAATTTACTACGACTGATGCCCATACTATCCACAAGACCATTAATATCAAACTTAGAATTTCCAATTTCTTTTTGTAATATTTTTTCAACCTTCTCCAACCATTTAATATCGGCTTCCGTCACTGTTGTATTAACAGCAGTTGTTTCAGGTATAAGTTTTTCCAACTGCTCTTCCTTCGAAATTACGGTTCTATTGGCTGCGTTCTGAATCAAATTTTCAACTCGCACCAATAATTCCTCTTCTTCAAATGGTTTTAAAATATAATCATCTACGCCTATTCTTAAGGCTTTTAATTTATCACTAGTATTTGAACGAGCTGTCAGCATGACCACAGGAATGTGCCGTAATGTATCCGATGCTTTTAAATGTTCTAATAACTCAAATCCATCCATTTCGGGCATCATGATGTCGGAGATGACGATAGACGGACGCTTCGTTTGATAGCCTGCCCCGTACTTGATACGGGGTACACTTCGTTTGACGGATGCTCGTTCCTCGCTTGACGGTTCTTGTAAATTTTCCGTCGAGCGAGGAACGAGCGTCCGTCCGTCGTCAAGCGAAGCGTCCGTTAACCGTTTAAGTGCCTCTTCCCCATTCTCAACAGCAATGACATTATATTTTTCTTGTAAAATAAGTTGGATATAATTTCGGAGTTGGTGATTGTCTTCTACTAGGAGAATGGTTGGTTTATCCTTCGAAGGTTCTAAACCTCGGAGGTTTTTAAAACCTCCGAGGTTTATTGGTACGGAAGAACTCGTAACAGGCAACTGGAAACTCGCAACCGCTTCCACATACGGCATACTAAAATAAAAAGTACTTCCAACACTCAACTCACTTTCTACCCAAACTTTACCGTGCATCAATTGTGCGATTTCTTTGCTTAGGGCTAAACCAATACCCGAGCTTCCTGCTTTGTTTTGATGGTTTTTGGATTGATAAAATCGGTCAAATATCTTGACTTTGTCTTCTTCTAAAATACCTTGTCCCATATCGGAGACGGATAGTAAAATGTGATTTTGGGTTTTACCTTTTGTATTGGTCTGTTGTTGTTCGGATAATTGGATGTTAATAATACCGCCTTTTTTATTGTATTTAATCGCATTGGATAAGTAGTTATTAAAAATGTGTTCATACTTATCTTGATCGAGCGAAAGCGTTAGATGTTTATCCAATTGAAAATCAAACGTTATTTGTTGGTCTTTTTGAGCAGCTAGACTTTCAAATGTAGCGACGAGTCTTTTGGTGAATTCATAAAAAGGGGTGGGCTGAGGATTGAGTTTAACTTTACCTGCTTCTAGTTTGGTTAAGTCTAGGATTTCATTGATGCGTTTGAGGAGTTTTTGAGCATTTTGTGCAGTGAGTTGTAGAGCGGTAAAATCTCGATTATCTACATTTTGACGTTTGAGAACACCACGAACGGGACTCAAAATTAAAGTTAAAGGCGTCCGTAATTCATGTGAAATATTAGCAAAGAATCGGGATTTCATTTCATCCAAAGAGCGTAATTCTTTGGCTTGTTTTTCAATGGTGTTTTTATCTAATTCTAATTGTGTTGCCTGTTCTCGTAGTTGTGCAGTTCTTTCATTCACTTCATTTTCTAAGGCTTGTTTCCGTTCTTTTAAAGCCCTCGTTCTTATTTGGAAAATTTGCCGTATCAATATGACTATACTAGCTAATGCTAACAAAACAAACCACCATTGTAGGTAAAATGGATGCTGTACAACTAAGAGTAATCTTATCTTATGCTCTGAAAAACGACCATCCTCTCCCTGTGCTTTGACCTCTAAAGTATATTGACCATAGGGTAAATCGCTCAACGAAATTTTATTCCCTTCTAAAAAAGTAAAATCATCTTGTAATCCCTTTATACGATAAGCATACTTTGTTTTTAAGGCTTCATAGTAATCCTGTAGGGATACATCTACGGTTACAAACCTATCATTTGGTGCAATCGTGATTTGATTTTTCTCAAGCACCTCCTTTGTAAAATTGATTGTTTTTTTTGCATCATCTGAAAACTTTTGGCACTTAGATATTTTCAAGGCTACCTTATAAGTTTCTGATGTATTCAACTCATCGGGATGAAAACTAACAATTCCATTTAGCGTACCAAAAAAGATAGTACCGTCTGCTCGCTGAAAATTAGAAAGTCGATTAAATTCATAATGTGGTAGTCCGTCTCGCTCCAAAAAGGCTCGAATTGCATTGGTTGTTTTATTAAAACGAATAATACCATTATTAGAACTAATCCACAAGAAGCCATTATTATCTTCATAAATAGCATTCAGTGTATTAGAAGTCAGTCCATCATCAATTGTAAATTGTTCGATAGAAGTGACTTGATAATTGGCATCTAATTCTATTTTGAGTAAACCTGAATTGGCAGTAGCTAACCAAAACACCCCTTCATCATCTTGATAAGTATAATAGACTTCAACGGCAGGAATATTAAAAGAGGATTCACTTTGAGTCCAGTATCTAGTTTTTAAGCCTTCTTCGATGTGCAAGTGATACCAGCCAGACTGACAACTCAACCACAAATAATTGTTATCTCGCTTATCTTCAGTTATATGAATGATTCTATTTTTTCTAACGTCAAACTCGTCAGGCAGCTTATATTTGGCAGGCTGCTCCATTCGCTGTGCGTCATAGTAATGTAGTCCTGTTTTGAAATGTCCTATCCAAATTCTATTGTTTTTATCTTCAAAAATAGACCAGACCTGACCACCACCACTACTTTTTAAACTAGCCCGTTTATTGCTGAATGTTTTATCATATTGGAATAAATTGGAACGCTTTGTCCCAATCCAAAAAGTACCATGACGACTTACATGTACGGATTGTGTGCCAGATTTAGGCGTAACGTCGGTAAGTAAAGACGTAACACTTTTATCCTTAAAATTATAACGATAGTTTCCAGAAGGGCTAAAGGAATACAGAAAATCTTGATCAGCCCATATCCCTCGACCATCATAGAATGCACCATCCTGGCCTGCATTTTTTAAGTATTGTGTAAATTTCTTTTGGTTGATGGAAATCAGTAGGATACCTTCTTCTGTAGCATACCATAAATTATTTTGAGTGTCAAAAAAAAATTGCTTCGGCAGCAGATTTTGAAATATTGGCAACTCATAAGTTATTAGTTTATCATCGTACTCAAAATATATCGTCCCTTCTGCCCAGCAACCGTTATTTAGTATTACTACCCGTTTGGGTTCTACTATTTTTTCAAAATTATCTTTAGCATGGTTTTTATAAAATAAGGTAACAGAACTGTTATTTTTTCCCTTGAAAGTAGTACCCAATAGAAACAGACTACCCTTCTGCGAAAATTTTAAATTAGCCTTATAAAACTGCTCGCTGATTTTTAAACTATCTATCCGTTCTCCTTTTAGGTTCATTTTATAAATTTTGGGGTTAGCTTGCATATTCCATATTTCATTTTCATTCAAAGTAATCACCATGTGTGAATATGGAAAAGAATGAACTTTCTGGTCAGTATAAATAAAATAATTTTGATTTGAATTATTTAAAATTAATCGTTTGGTTCTATTATTCTTTACTAGTTTGAGCGTTGCAAACTCTGCTTTATAGTTTGCTCCTAGTTTTTCTTTAATCGTTAAAATTTCGCCCGTTTTAGGTCGTAAGATCTGAGTGGGATAGTTGACAAAATCATTGGTATGATAAGAAATCCAAATATCTCCTTCTGAATCTTTTGCTAAAAAATTGATATTATTCGCACTCAATCCATGACTTGATTTGGTATAATGCTCAAAATGATGCCCATCAAATCGATTGAGTCCTTCAAAAGTGGCTATCCACATAAATCCTTCGTCATCTTGCACCATACTTTTTACTCGACGCCCCAAAAGTCCGTCTTCTACACTTAAATGTCGTGTATTGAAGAGGTAATTACGTTGTCCAATACACTGTAGTGATAGTAATAAATAGCAGATTATATGAATATAACTATTGTTCATTCTTACAAATATAAAAAGCCGAATGCAATTGTTTACACTTGGCTTTTAAAATGAAGCATGTCCTTGTTTATTTTACAATAATAAGCTTTTTAACCTCCTTTCCTATTTTTACAAAATACGTCCCTCTTGCTAGGTCGGTGACTGGTATATTGGTAATTGATGATGAGTGATTAGTTTCTTTTACGGCTTGCCCTTTTATGTTGAAAATTTGGATCATTTCGCCTACGATGTTTGGTGCTTCTATATTAAAATAATCTGTCGTAGGATTGGGAAATATTTTAATATCGAAAGTCGAAAATCGAAAGTCAATTGTCAAAATATTGGTGTATTCATATTTTCCATCAAAATCTACCTGTTTTAAGCGATAATAGTTTTCGCCTGTAACAGGACTTTTATGTAAGAAGTCATAAAACTGTACATCAGTGGTTGTTTCATTTCCTTGCACTTCTCCTATTTTAATAAAATCAACGCCGTTGGTACTCCATTCCACATTGAAGTGGGAATTATTGATTTCTGTGGCGGTTTGCCATTCTAATAAAACGTTTTCATTTTGTTGTTCGCCGTAGAAATAGAGTAGCTCAACGGGTAGATTAGAACCATTGGATTTTGCTCCAAATGGCGAGAAAGATGTGATGTTCGTTGCTTCTCGATATTTGTGATCGCTACTGTAGGTATTATCATCTGTAGCATTGGTCGGCGAGCCTAAATCTTGCCATTGTCCGCTAGTGTAGTGTGTGATTTGAGACGTGGAAGGGTCAAAACCTGTACCAGCGTGTGATGGTCTCCAGATTAATCGCATGGATACATCTGAGCCTCCTGCGTTTTCTTCATCAATAAACCAAGTACGTGGAATCACCCCTTGAGTGACCGCAGCACCGGAAGTACCGTTTACTAAGAGATGATCCACGATTCTAACACTAAACTTATCGAATACACCATCATTTTTTAATTTAGCAGGGTTAAGCGTTGAGCGACCAACAGGAAAGGTCGTCCAAGTACTGCCGACCTGACGTATCAATCCTCCTATTCCATTGGTTAAAATATACCTATCAGGGCTAATGCCTGAAAAAGTCGCACTATTTCCCATCGTCATACTGAAATTACCTAAAGCTAATTTTCCATTTAATAAGGTTAATTGGTTGCTGATTGTAATATGTTGACCCAAACTGGCATTATTCGCACTTTTATCGATCATTAAATTAAAAAAGGTAGTCGGGGACGAACCACCAATTTGTGATTCAACTGCAATTGCATCTCCCGTCATTGTGACCGTCCCGCTACCAGCTTGAAAAGTACCATTATTTGAAAATTTGGTATTTTGTAGCACTATAAAATCATCAGTATTGACCCAATTTCCTCCATTGATAATTAAATTTGTTTGTGCATTTAGTAGGTAATAGGTTGTAAGTAGTAAGTATGAAGTGATTATGAATTTGATAGTTTTACTCATTTTATTTTTATGTTTTAATTCAATATCTACAGCAATTGACTTTTGCTACTCGATAGTAATCGAATGTGATTCGTCGATTGTCGCACATTATTAATTGTTTTTTTTTTTGAATTGCTTATTCCGCCGTTATAGTCTGATTGGAAATGATTTGCTCTTGCAATTGCTCCAATAAAACTTCTAATTGATTAATTTTTTGAACCTCTTTTTCTAAAGCTGCTACTCGTTCTTTTAGCCCTTTATTTTCTTTGACTAGCTGCTGAGTCGCACTTACATTGAGCATCGATATAGCTTCGTAATCTACTGTGTGGAAATCATTGACTTCTCGGCCATAGACAAATATTAATTTTGAATTTTGAATATCGAATTTTGAATTAATCTTAAAACGATTTTTTTGTACGGCAGTGACTTCATGAATATCGTTAGTCGTTTCTGTAATTATTTTTACTCGGTCACCTACTTTTAGATTGGTAGCTAACATAATCCACCCATTTTGCAATTCTGCCCGTTGATAGATATCAGGTACTACTTCGGTTAAATTATTAGTAACCGCTTGTGGATATACTTCAGCTACTTGTTGGGCGATGACTTTTTTGATGCTTTTGTTGCCTTTATCAATAGTATCTCTTAATTGATAGTCTGTTACTTGAATTTGCATTAAGGTAGCTAAGTCATTTTTTGTATTGGAAATGCCCTTGATATTTTTGATGCGTTCATCAGAGTGTGCATTAAATGCTGCGGCTGCGATATGGTTGCTGGCATAAATTGAATAATTAATAAAGCTAGGATTTTGAGCTGTACCATTTCCTAAATGGTTCAAATAGCCTATTTGCTGATTAGGAATTTGGTAATTAGTAGAACCTTGAATTTCTAATTTTGCTTTGGTTGGAGTAGTTGTTCCAATACCAATATTTCCAGTATTAGAGTTATATATATCATTACCATCTGTTGTCCATTTAGAATCTAAAAATCCACTTAAATTAATTGATGTGTTATCATTCGTTAAACTTAACGTATTTCCTGAAAGTGATAAGTCTTGATTATCATCATCTGTTAAAGTAACCCAAGTAACATTACCACTTCCATCTGTAGAAAATACTTGTCCATTTGAACCATCAGTTGTAGGAAAAGAATAAGCGTTATTGATATTTAATGTACCATTTACTCGAAGTAAACTATTATCAAATTCGCCATAAATCAAAGGCGTTGCTGAGCCTGAGTTATCAATGTATAATCTATGAGAATTGGTTTCATGATAGCCTGCATAGTACCCAATAAAAACATTTCTTGAACCAGCTGTATTCTTTCCTCCTGAGCTCATTCCTATAAAAACATTACTATGACCAGTTAAATTTAGTGAGCCTGCACCAGTACCTATAAATGTATTGTGTCCACCTATTGTATTGTAATAACCTACATCACTACCTATAAATGTATTATAATGTCCACTTGTATTGGATTGACCAGAATAATTACCAATAAATGTATTTTCTAACCCTTGTGTATTATCAAATCCTGAACGATGCCCTATAAAAGTATTTTTATTACCATTAGTATTACTTTGACCTGCTTGATAACCTAAAAAACTATTTTCTTTTCCCAAAGAATTGATATTTGAAGCTGTAGGTGTAGTTGCAACGCCTGCATCTACACCTATAAATGTATTCGTATAATTATTAGGTAAACTTAACTGTGTTACGCCTGTTGGGCTTTTTTTAAGGACCAATCGTTCTGAACCATTAATATCCATTCTAATAATATCTTCATCGGAATTTTCTTCTACGTGTATTTTAGTGTCACCATCTGTGTCTGATAAATGATTTGGAGTCGCTTGATTGTTCCATGAAAGCGTTCCGTTTCCATCTGTGGTTAATATTTGTCCAGCAGTTCCGTCTGTAGTTGGAAATGAAAAAGCATTATTAATATTTAGAGTCCCATTAATGGTTGTCTTACTACTGATGCTTTGAGTGAAAGTGTAAACTTTTAATATGATATCAAAATTAGCGTTAAATCCAAATCCATGATTTAGCTGCCCATCGTTATAGGTTCCATATGTTCCTTTTAACGCATGTACCCCATCAAAATAAAAAGTATACATACTATCCTTTTCCAATTGGATATTACCTGTAAAGTTTATCCCTTTTAGCCCGTTAGTAGATGGTCTAGTTATTGTTTTTGTAGTTAAAATATTACCATTTGTACTTTCCCCTTTAAGTAAAGTAATGGTAAGAGTAGTGCCTAGTGGAGAGCCAACACTATTATCATAATATATTTCAATAGAGTCTAGGATGCCTGTTGATGTTGCAGTAAACGATTGCCAAATAGAAGGAACACTAATAGTTGTATTCGGTGAATTACCGACATTTGCATTTGTAATTATAGGGCTATTGATAATATTTTCTTCTGAAAGTAAAACTTCTCTATTATTGATATCAAAACGTATTTTATCTTCATCGGTGTTTTTTTCTACTAAAACCTTAGTATCTCCATCAGCATCGCTCAGTTCATTTAATGTACTAGTATTCATCTCTTTCCAAGACGTTGTTGAATAATACCAAAACGATTTTGTATCTGTATCATAAACCATTAAACCTTCGGCTGGATTATTAATTGCTGTACGTTGAGCAGTTGTCATTCTTGGTATTAAAATTCCTTTATCGTTACTTTTAATATCCAATAAAGCAGAAGCATCTGGTTGAGAGTTGTCTTCATTGATGCCGACTTGTGCTTGAGTGAAGTAGTAGGTCGTAAGTAGTAGGTATGAAGTGATTATGAATTTGATAGTTTTACTCATTTACTTTAATTTTTTAATTCAACATCTACGGCAATTGACTATTGTTACTCGATTGTCGATTGTCGCACATTATTAATTGTTTTTCGTTTTTAATTAATTACTCCGCCGTCACTGTAGGATTGGAAGTAGTTTGTAATTATTCTAGTAAGACTTCTAATTGATTAATTTTTTGTACTTGTCTTTCCAATGCTCTGACTTGTTGTTTTAGCATATTGACTTCTGCGGATAATGCTGTATTTTCTTTGGCTAACTGCTGCGTTGCACTTACATTAAGCATCGAAATAGCTTCATAATCTACCGTGTGGAAATCATTGACTTCTCGGCCATAAATAAAGACAGTTGCGGGTTGTCCGTTGCCAGTTGCCAGTTCTTTTACTTGAAATCTATCGCTGTTAGCACAACTTACCGTATAGACCTTACTTGTTGTTTCTGTTATAATTTTTACTCTATCACCTACTTTTAAATTAGTGGCTAACATAATCCAGTTGTTATGAATTTCAGCTTTTTGATAAATGTCAGGTACTACTTCGGTTAAATTATTAGTAACCGCTTGTGGATAGACTTCAGCTACTTGTTGGGCGATGACCTTTTTGATGATTTTGTTGCCTTTTTCAATTGTATCTCTTAATTGATAATCTGTGATTTCAATTTGCATCAAGATAGCCAAGTCATTTTTTGTATTTGAAATACCTTTGATATTTTTGATGCGTTCGTCAGAGTGTGCATTAAATGCTGCTGCTGCGATATGGTTACTGGCATAAATTGAATATGGAGCACTTCCTGGAGAATTATTTATTCCTGTTGGATGAATTTTGTTTAAGTATCCGATTGAATTAGGAACTTGATAATCAGCAAAACCTGAAATTTCTAATTTGGCTTTGGTCGGATTAGTTGTTCCGATTCCAACCTTTCCACTATGTGTTAGGTATATGTCATTACTTGATGTCGTCCAAGGTAATGTTACAGGTGATGGATCATTGGATAAACCTAATGTACTTCCGGAAAGCATTAAATCTTGATTATCTGTATTATCTAAGTAGCCACTTAAATCTACAGTTGATGCATCATTGGTTAGACTAAGCGTATTATTAGACAATGATAAATCTTGATTATCATTATCCGTAATAGTAGTCCAAGAAGCAATACCATTACCATTAGTAGTCAAAACTTGATTAATTGTACCATCTACATTAGGTAGTGAAAAAGCTTGATTAATTGTAAAAACACCATTTTCATCAATATTTAATCGGTCGCTGTTATTATGCCAAATAAAGAAATCTTGAGTTGCATCTCCTACACCAATAGCTGATTGTTGAGTTGTGCCTGCTACTGTTTTATCAAAAAATATATTGGCAGGTAAGTTATTATTTACATCACTTTTTATAATTAATTGATTGTTGATGTCTCCTGCTGTAATTTGTGTTCTACCATTTACAATTAGCGGAAGGGTATTATCTGTATTTATGAGTACTTTATCATCTGCATTGATTTCGTTGGTATTAATATTTGACAAAAGACTATCTACGGTGATATTTCCTTTACCGTCTATATATATATTATCATTGATTACATTATCTACATCATTAAAGAAATAGGATTTAGGTGCATCACATCCCACTATTACATTTTTATTAGAGATGGAAACAGCAATACCAAATTTATCAGCCATTACTCCATCGTCATTAGCGGTTAACTTCGCTTGTTGTATCCAATTTGTTCCATTTCTTACAAAAATATATGCTGAACCTGATTCATTACCATTATCATCATCTTTTTCTGTACCAATAATGGCATAATCACCTGAGATAGCAACAGAATTTCCAAAACGATCACCATCTACCCCATCATTGGCTATTATCTTCGCTTGTTGTGTCCAATTATTTCCACTTCTCTCAAAAATATAAGCAGAACCTGATGTGAGTCCATTATCATCATCTCCATAAGCACCCATAATGGCATAATCACCTGATATAGCAACAGAATATCCAAAAAAATCAGAAGTTGCTCCATCATTAGCGGTTAACTTAGCTTGTTGTGTCCAATTCGTTCCACTTCTTTCAAAAATATAGGCAGAACCTGATGAACTTCCATTATCATCATCTCTATAAGCCCCCATAATGGCATAATCACCTGATATAGAAACTGAGAGTCCAAAAAAATCAAAAGCTGCCCCATCATCAGCGATTAATTTAGCTTGTTGCGTCCAATTCGTTCCACTTCTTTCAAAAATATAAGCGGAACCAGAGTTATAGCCATTATTATTATTATCTGCACTAACAATGGCATAATCACCTGAGATAGAAACAGAATATCCAAAATCATCATCATTCACCCCATCACTGGCGGTTAATTTAGCTTGTTGCGTCCAATTATTTCCACTTCTTTCAAAAATATAAGCAGATCCTGATGAATTTCCATTATCATCATCTCCGTCTGCACCAACAATGGCATAATCACCTGAGATAGAAACAGAGACTCCAAAATAATCAAAAGCTGCCCCATCATTGGCGGTTAATTTGGCTTGTTGTGTCCAATTATTTCCACTTCTTTCAAAAATATAAGCAGATCCTGATTTACTTCCATTATCATCTTCATCTTCAGCACCAATAATTGCATAATCTCCATCAATAGATACAGCGTTTCCATAGGAGTTATCATCACCTGAAATTTTTTGCTGATTATTGTTTGTATTATTCCCATAAGTCAGAGAAGCCCAACTATCCCCCATAAACCCTTCAAAATCTTGAGTCGTACTATTCCATCGAACTGCACCAGCAGTTGGTGTAGGATTATTTCCATCTCCAAGTTGAATAGAACCATTGACCTCCAATTGTTCTTTAGGGGTATTTGTCCCTATTCCTGTTAAACCATCGTCATCAATAAAAATACCTTCTGTATCTCCATCACCTGATAGATACTGTCCATTAAGGTTGATATTTTGTAAAGCTATATGGTCGCCTAAGTTGTCGTCTCCAATAGCTTTCCACATAGTAGAGAAGTACCAGAACGATTTTGTGTCTGTGTCATATACCATTAAACCTTCCGCAGGATTATTAATAGCTGTCCGTTGAGCAGAGGTCAGTCTGGGTATCAAAATACCTTTATCGCTACTTTTAATATCCAATAAAGCAGAAGCATCTGGTTGAGAGTTGTTTTCATTGATACCGACTTGTGCGAGGATGTTTGTTAATAATAAAATGTTCAATAATAGTACTCCAAAAATTCGTTGAATCATCTTTAAATAGTGCTTGTTTAATAAAATAGTACTGTTCTAAATCGTTGATACAAAGGTGATTGATTCATTAAACAGTAGTCGGACAATAGAGGGCATCAATCGGACATGGGTAAAAAAATGAGGGCATTAATCGGACATAGAAGGGAATAAGTCGGACATAGCGTTTTTTTAAGATCAAAAATTGAATTTAAATAAACCCAAACAATAGTGTAATTTTACAAGTGAATTTGCTCAGAAATACTTCAACCAAATATTGAAACTGCTAATATGCGACTGCCTTTTTTTACTGTTTTTTTAGGACTGCTATTGCTACCGTCTGTTAATATACAGACTCAAGAGGAGTATGTGGTTAAAATAAAAAAACTGAGAACAGAGGATGGTTTATTGGGAGAACGAATGTTGGGGCTTCATCAGGATAGTGACGGCTTTGTATGGATAGCAACCCCCGATGGATTAAATCGCTTTGATGGCTATCGATTTAAATGGTTTAACCAATCGAATAGTAAATTAAACTACCGTTCTATTCGAGTTAATAATATTCGAGAAGATAAAGATGGATACCTTTAGCTATCTTATTCAGATAATATTGATTTAATTCATCATGCTACTTTTGAAGTGCAATCTTTTGAAGAACGATTTGGAGAAACGCCTTTTGAGGTAAAAAATATTGCCAATGTAATTGCTACGGATGAGGGACAAATATTTATTTTAACCCGAAAGAGGCAATATTATCGGTTGACCTCCAATGATCAATTTGAATATTTATCTTTTTTAGAGGATAAAAAGATTGATAAATTTACAGAGGATGCTATATCCTACTATCAAGATAACCAACTCATTACAGTTGATTATAACGGTAAACCACTCAAACAAGTACCCGATGTCATTTCTTCCTTACTTCCGATACATGGTAAAATAGAACAGGGCGATTATTTTTTAATTTAGAAAACAAGCAGCTTAAAGTATATCGCTATCAGAATGCTCAACTTTCAGAAATTTATAATACTGAAACTCCGTTTTCAAGAGTCTATCTACGATATCTTGCTAAGTTGGACAAATTCTTACTAATCCATTTTTATAAAAAGAAGCGTATATTTTTTCTTTTAGATATTAAAACCAATCAACTTACTCCAATTCCATTAGAAGGCTATAGCTCTTTAATGCGATTTGATGAAAATGAATTGCTCTGGTTTGCCACCTTAGAAGGCATCGATTTAATTAATATTCAACCCATACGGTTTGATATTTATCCAGAAGCATTTAAAACTATAGGGATATGGGCGAATGATGATTTTGTATTTACAGGTAGTGAAGAGGGACAAGCGAGTTATCGGTTTAATGTTAAAACAAAGGAAGCAGAATTGATGCCTAACCTCAGTATGTTTTCAACCGCTCAACAATACAAGCAAGCATTTTGGAATGTAAAAAATAATATCACGTTACTAAATCCTTTAGATTACACGGTTTTAAAAGCTATACCCAGTTCAAAGACTATTAAAGGAAATATATGGACAACTATACAGGATAAGGAAAAGCGTTGGTGGGCGGGATTTTCTCCCAATATTGCGAGTCCTTCATTAATTTTTTATGACCCAAATCATCATGATAGCCTTCGTATTTATGAACAATACAATGACTTTGATTATCTAAAAAAAGCATTTATTATTCATCTATTAGAGGAAGACAATTTTATTTGGGCATCTTCTGATAAGGGATTAATCTTAATTGATAAGGAAAAAGGAGTTACGGCACATTATCATAAAGAGGCTTCAAAAGCTTTTCAATTGCCGTTTAACGATATTCATTTCTTACACCAAGATAAAAATCAAGTCTATTGGGCAGCCACCAATTATAATGGTTTAGTTCGCTTTACTTTAGATGAGGATAAAAAAGTCGTGGAGTACAAACAATATACAAACTTTAATAACCTATCTTCCAATGTACTCTATACCATTTATGAAGATGATAAAGAGCGACTATGGATGAGTACATTAAGCGGTATTTCTTGTTTTAATAAGCAAACAGAAGAAGTATTAACTTTTTCTACAAAAGATGGCTTACCCAATAATGAGTTTAACCGAATTTCTGGTTTTCAAGCAGCGAATGGTCGCATTTATTTTGGAACATTAAAAGGAGCCGTTGGCTTTCATCCCGATAGTCTGATTCAAAAGCAACAATATCAACCCAAGCTTTTAATTAGTGCAGTCCATAAATATTCTAGTAGAACAGAACAATTGATTGAGTACACACAAGAGGTATTAACGAGTCAAACCATTGTTCAAGAACCTCATGAGCGATTTTTTACCATTGAAGTAGCACTAACAGATTATTTTCACTCTAAAGCCTTACGTTATTTTTATAAAATTCAAGGGCTTCATGAGGATTATAGAATCATGGAGGGGAATAGCGTACAATTAAGCAATTTACCCTATGGCCAGTACCAATTGCATATTAAAGGACAAGCAGCAGATAGACGCTTTTCTGATAATGAAATCGTACTATCACTCCATATTGTCCGTCCAATTTATTTGAGATGGTGGTTTATTTTATTGGTAGTAGCGAGTATCATTTTAGGAAGTTGGCAGTTTTATAACTATCGAGTTGCTCAACTGAAAAGGCAAAAAATCATTCTTGAAAATACCGTAGCAGAACGTACCCAACAAATCCGAAAAGATAAACAAATCATAGAACAACAAGCCGAAGAACTTAAAACATTGGATAAACTAAAGGATCGTTTTTTTACCAATATTTCTCATGAATTACGAACGCCTTTAACCTTAATTTTAAGTCCTTTAGGCACACTTCTAAAGAGTAGTAACCTATCCAATAAAGAACATACGTTAACTAGGGTTATTCAGCGACATGCTCAGTATCTACTCAAACGCATCAATGAAATTATGGAACTCAATCGACTTGAAGTCAATAAAAGTCAATTGAATCCTCAGCCTATCCGTTTTTATGATTTTGTAAAAGTTGCCGTCAGCAATTTTGAAAGCATCGCTCCACAAAAAAATATTACATTTATATTTGATTATCAACTCCATAAAGAATTGCAAATTCTATTGGATAAGGATAAATACGAGCATATTATTTATAATTATCTCTCAAATGCTTTTAAATACACCGCTAAAGATGGACAGGTAGAAGTTACGCTAAAAGAGCAACATCAAAAGATTGTATTAGCTGTAAAAGATACAGGGGTTGGTATTCCAACATCAGATATACCACACCTATTTGATAGATTTTATCAAGCCGATACGGCTCAAAAAGCCAGTAGTTCAGGCATCGGACTCGCTTTATGTAGAGAGATTGCCACACTCATGAATGGCAAAGTTTGGGTAGAAAGCGATCCCGATAGCAATCGGGAAAGTAAAGGCAGTGTTTTCTATTTTGAAATGCCGTATAAAGAGGTTTTGGGTGAAATCCGAGTTACAAAACCCGAAACCCAAATTCCTATATCTGAAATCCAAATTCCAATACCTCAAATTCCAAAATCGAAATCCCAAAACCAAACTATCCTTCTAGTAGAAGATAATCCTGATCTTAGAGCTTATATTCAATCTATTTTATCCGAATTTTATGATGTGGAAACGGCGGAGAATGGGAGAGAGGCTTTGAAACGGTTAACGGATTTACCCCCTAACCCCCTAATCCCGTACAGTAGTCGGGAGGAACTATCAGAATTGAGTGTCCCCCCTTTTAGGGGGCTAGGGGGTAAAAAACCGTCTATCGTCATCTCCGACATCATGATGCCTGTCATGGATGGATTTGAGTTGTTAGAAGCCATTAAAAAATCGGATGAGTTGCGACATATTCCGATGATTATGTTAACCGCTCGGACAAGTATTGAAGCAAAACTATCAGCTTTGCAATTGGGAGTCGATGATTATATTACCAAGCCATTTAATGAAGAGGAGTTACTAATACGGGTTCAAAATCTCTTGAAGAATCAACAGGAACGACTAGCTTTTATTCAGGAAAATGATACAAACACCTCCGAGGTTGCTAAAGAAAAAGCATCTCCAAATATCGACTTGCAAATATCTGAAAGTGATCAAAAATGGTTACAAAAAGTAGAACAAGTCGTCAATGAGAATTTGCATGATAGCCAATTCACTAAAATAGCTTGGGCGAATGAAATGACATTGAGCGAACGACAACTTCGTAGAAAAATCAAACAACTCACTGGCTTGACTTTAACGAAATATATGCAGATAGCCCGTTTGCGGGCCGCTCGACAAATCTTGGAACAAGGAGAAAAATCTACTGTAGCAGAAGTTGCTTATACGGTTGGTTTTGAAACGCCTAAGTACTTTTCTAAGTTGTTTTTTGAAGAGTATGGTAAAAAGCCAATTACTTATTTTAGGTAAAAAAGATTTCTCTGAAAAGATGTCCTCGTCATCAGGTGAGTTACAATATTAGAACCTAAAAACCACCCAATTAAAAAAAACTAACCTCTACCCATAGGGGAATTTATATTTTCAATTGTCTTATCGCTAGATAAGAATTTCTAAAAACCAAAACTATGAAATTGAAAATATTGACTATTTATCTACTACAACTCTTGATTGTTCCA